>NZ_JBTNDQ010000040.1:0-1332 GCF_054510915.1 Pseudarthrobacter arbutini
CGCGTAGCTCCTATCGAAGAATCACTTGATTGTGCCCGGATGGGCGGTTGGCTTTTAGGGCCTTGCTTCGCGGTGGTCAGGGTGAGTAGTTCAGCGCAGAGGGCTTGAACCTGACGTTGGATTGCCGCTGGATTCAGGGGTTTGTTCTCCCGCTTCAACTTCGCCTTCACGCTTTGCCGGACAGTGCCCTCGTCGGCCAGGACCCGTTGGTATGGGGTCGCCGGCCGGTCGTACTTCTTGCTGATCTTTGCGCCGGTCCGGATCTTCTGGACGAGTTTCTGCTGGGGTCCGAAGTGATTGGTCAGCCGCCCTTGCAACGCCCAGATCCGGTTCAGTAGCTCCAGTTCCGCCGCCGTGTCATAACGGTGGTATCCGACGGTTTGGCGCACCACATGCCAGTTCTTCTGTTCCACATGGGCGCCGTCATTCTTGTTCCCGGACCGGGACCTGGTGAAGGTCAGTTGCTCCTGTTCACACCACCGCAGCAGCCCCCAATTGATGAACTCGCTCCCGTTGTCCGAATCGATCCCCAGGATCGGGAACGGGAACGCCGCGGTGGCTTCCTTGATCGCGGCGAACACCCATTTCTGGGCCTTGTTCCTGACCGACCGGGTCTCGGTCCACCCTGTGGAAATGTCAGTGATCGTCAGGGTGAAGCAGAACTCACCCCTGGAATTTCCGCCCTCGTGGCCGACCAGATCAATCTCCACAAACCCGGGCAACGCATCGTCCCATTCGGCCCAGGTCCGCATCGGGATGGAGTCCTTCAACAGTGTTCCGGGCTTGGTGTGGGAGCGGCCCCTTGGGTCGAGTTTCCCCCGGTCTGCCTTAAGCCGGCGGTCGATGGTGGCCGGGGCGATCTTCAGCAACAACGCCGCCGTTCCGTCCTCGATACTCAGCTCCTTGAACCCGCGCAGCCGCGGAACCAAATCCGGCAGCGCCGCTGCCAGCAGACGCCCGCACGGGGTGCCCTGGACGGCCCAGCAGAACCGCAGCGCCTCGATCACGTCGTCCCCGTAGAGCGGGGGCCTGGGCGGCCGGGGCTTGACCTGTTTGAGCACCAGGGCCTGCCGCAGCGCCTTCCGCGCGTGGTCACGGTGCCAATGCGTCAGGGCACACAGCTCGTCGAGGATTGTCTTCTTGGCGGCCCGGTCCGACCGGGCATATCGGAGGGCGGTGGTTTTCGTGACGGCCTTGCGTTCGCTCATCGAAAGCTCCATGGCTCACAGTGCCGGGCCGGCGGATACCATCCCAGCAGACGCGCCGCTACGCGGGCATTACCAAATGATTCTTCGATAGCAGCTACGCGGGCATCTTTGATGAGTCAACGCG
>NZ_JBTNDQ010000005.1:0-259992 GCF_054510915.1 Pseudarthrobacter arbutini
CCCATTCCGAACCCGGAAGCTAAGACCCACAGCGCCGATGGTACTGCACCCGGGAGGGTGTGGGAGAGTAGGTCACCGCCGGAACATCATTACAGGTCGAGAGCCCCCCAACCACCAGGTTGGGGGGCTCTCCCACGTTAACCACCACACCACAAACACCCCCCAAACGCACAACCAGCCCGGCACCCCACCGAAACCGCCGCCGTCGGAAACCGCACCCCGGACACAGGCCACGGCGGGAGCATCACCCCGAAACGTGCAGGAAGTGCGAGAGCGTCCGCCAGAAACCCGCAGAAACTGCGAGAGCGTCACCTAGGGAGTGTGAACATTCCCACGACGGCGGTCTGGAGACGGATCCATGTCATCTGTTGGTGGGGTCTCGCCTAGAATTGACTGAGATGTACGGACTTCGAAGCGCTTGATTTCGGGTTGCGTAGGATAACGAAACACGGAACGAGCGGCTGCGATTGCGCCAGTGGTCGGCTCATAACAGGAGGAATCCCCATGGCTGAGCACAACGGCGGCAACCGCGGCGGCAACGACCGCGGTCCTTTCCGCGGCAACAACAATTCTGGCGGCGACCCACGGGGATTCCGTTCCCGCGAAGACCGTAACCCAGAAGCTCCGAAGCGCGCTCCAGGTTCCGGCGAACGTAAGCCTTTTGGTGATCGTCCGCGCCGCGAAGGTGACGGCGAGCGTCGGACCTTCGGTGGCGGTGGAGAGCGCAAGCCTTTCAGCGGCGGCGGAGACCGGAAACCGTTCACAAGCGGCGGCGAACGCAAACCCTATGGTGACCGCGACAACAAGCCTTACGGTGACCGTCCGCGCCGCGAAGGTGACGGCGAGCGTCGTACCTACGGTGGTGGAGAGCGAAAGCCCTTTAGCGGCGGCGGAGAACGGAAGCCGTTCAGTGGCGGTGGCGAACGGAAGCCTTATGGTGACCGTGACAACAAGCCTTACGGTGATCGTCCTCGTCGCGAAGGTGACGGCGAGCGTCGCAGCTTCGGCGGCGGGGACCGGAAACCGTTCACAGGCGGCGGCGGTAGTGAGCGGAAGCCTTACGGTGACCGTGACAACAAGCCTTATGGTGACCGTCCTCGTCGCGAAGGCGACGGCGAGCGTCGCAGCTTCGGCGGCGGAGAGCGCAAGCCCTTCAGCGGCGGTGGAGACCGGAAGCCTTACGGTGACCGTGACAACAAGCCTTATGGTGACCGTCCGCGCCGCGAAGGTGACGGTGAGCGTCGTGGGTTCTCCGGCGGCGACAACCGCAAGCCTTTCGGTGACCGCCAGGACCGTGCCCCCCGCAGCTTCGACCGTGGTGATTCCGGCCCCCGCCAGTTCGGCAGGGACCGTGCGGAAGACCGCCCGGTCCGTGTACCCAACGCGCGTGATCTTCGCAGCGCCAACCGCCCAGACCGCGAACGTTCCCCGGAAATCGATGAGGATGTCACGGGCAAGGAGCTTGACCGCGCTACGCAGCACCAGATCAAGACCCTGGAAGACAAGAGCGCCGAGTGGGTTGCCCGCCACCTGGTAATGGCCGGACGCCTGATCGACGAAGAGCCCGAGCTGGCTTTCCAGCATGCCCTCGCCGCGAGCCGGCGTGGTGGCCGGCTGGCTGCCGTTCGTGAAGCCGTCGGCCTCACCGCTTACGCGGCAGGACACTACGGCGAAGCGCTGCGAGAATTCCGGACCTACCGCCGCATCAGCGGTTCAAACGTCCACCTTCCCGTGATGGCAGACTGTGAACGCGGACTGGGCCGGCCCGACCGTGCCCTTGACGTGGTGCGGTCCGAGGAAGCCAAAGACCTGGACGCCCCCGGCAAAGTTGAGTTGGCCATCGTGGCGGCCGGGGCACGGTCCGACCTCGGGCAGCTGGACGCCGCCGTGGCTGAACTGGAAATTCCGCAGCTGGACATGAACCGGGCGTTCTCCTACAGCCCGCGGCTGTTCCGGGCGTACGCAAACGCCCTGTCGGCCGTTGGCCGCGAAGATGAGGCGGCAAAATGGCAGAAGCAGGCAGTTGTGGCTGAAAATGCCCTGGGCCTCGGCGTCGATGAGGAACCCGACATCGTGGACCTCGGCTGGGACGAGGAAGAGGAAGCCCGCGAGGAAGCTCAGCGCCGGCGTCTGCTGGAGCGCGCTGCCGCAGGCCCCGAAGCCGCTGCATCCACGCCTGCTGCCCGGACCGAAGCAGCCGCGGACAATACTGCCGTTGAGGCCGCCGCCGTGGATGCAGACATCGACGACGTGGAATCGGATTTCTTCGAGTCCGATGACGCCGAGTCTGACGAGGATTCCCTCGAAGCAGATGAGCTGGAAGCCGGCGACGCCGAGCGCGATGAGGCCGAGCGTGATGAAGAAGAGCACAGCGAAGCAGACGACAGCAACAACGCCACTGATGGCCACTCTGAAGGACGGGACAGCTAGCCCGCTATGACTGAAGTTCCACTGATTTCCCTGTTCGACGCCCTGTTGGCGGACCTGGACGGCGTGGTCTACGCCGGGCAGCACGCCATCCCAGGCGCCGTGGACTCACTGCAGCAACTGGAGGGTTTGGGCATTGGCCTGGGGTATGTCACCAACAATGCCTCCCGCACCCCGGCGCAGGTAGCGGCGCATCTCCGTGAACTGGGTGCACCGGCAGACGACGAGCAGGTGGTCAGTTCCTCGCAGGCCGCGGCCGAACTCCTGGCGTCACTCGTCGCCCCCGGAGCGCGGGTGCTGATCACCGGCAGCCCCGCACTGGCGCAGGAAATCGAACTGGTGGGACTGACGCCTGTCCACAGCCAGGACGAGGATCCGGTAGCCGTGGTCCAGGGATTCAATCCCGGGATCGGCTGGAAGGATCTTGCCGAGGCGTCGTACGTCGTGTCGGCCGGAGCACTGTGGATCGCAACCAACACCGATATGTCCATTCCGCAGGCACGCGGCATAGCTCCGGGCAACGGCACCCTCGTGGCTGCTGTAGCCGCCGCCACCGGACAGACGCCGCGGGTTGCCGGCAAGCCGGAGGCCCCGCTCTTCCACGCCGCCGCCAAACGGCTCGCGGCTGACCGCCCGCTGGTGGTGGGCGACCGTCTGGACACCGACATCCTCGGCGGCAACAACGCCGGGTTTGCCACGGTGGCAGTGCTGACCGGTGTCGACACCACAGCTACCATCCTGGCCGCACGCACTGCGGAACGCCCGGACTACATCATCAATTCCCTCAGCGACCTCCACCGCCCCTACCCGGCGCTGGACCACACTGACGGAACGCACCGCTGCGGGGCCTCCACTGCGCGGGTCAGCGGTGACACCATCCACGTCAGCGGCAGCGAAGGTGACCTGGATTCGTGGCGGGCCGCCTGCGCCGCCTGGTGGACTGCGGTCCCCGACGCCGCCCTTCCCACCGAACCCAAACTCGAGTGGCGCAATCATTAGACTGGTCCAATGACTGAGCTGAACGAACCGCACCATCCGGAAGCAGCCCAGCCAACGCCGGAATGGCCGGACACAGCGGCGCCGGCAACCACCGATCCGTCCATTGCGGCGATAACGGCCGCGCTGGACGGCGTCGAACGGTTGCCCGTGTCTGAGCATGAGGCTGTTTACAGCGACCTCCACGATGCCCTGCTGCACTCGTTGAACGAAGAGGCCCCAAACGGCGAAGGAGAAGTTTGAGCATGGCACGACTTGACCAGGCGCTCGTCGCCCGCGGCCTGGCCAGGTCCCGGACCCACGCTGCTTCGTTGATTGCCGAGGGCAAGGTGAGCTCGGCCGGGCAGGTCCTGTCCAAGGCGTCCCTCCAGGTCGACGACGGCAAGGACCTGTCGGTCGAGCACACGGAAGAGGACAGCTACGTCAGCCGGGCCGGGCACAAGCTCGCTGGGGCTTTGGACGTATTCCCGGAGGTCACTGTTGCCGGCAAGAGGTGCCTGGACGCCGGCGCCTCCACCGGCGGCTTCACCGAGGTGCTCCTGCGGCGCGGTGCGGCACACGTGGTGGCGGTCGACGTCGGCCATGACCAGCTGGTCCCTCAGCTCCGCGCCGATGACCGCGTAGCCGTGCATGAAGGCATGAACGTGCGGTACATGGCGCCGGAGGACATCGGCGGCCAGGCCGAACTCACGGTGGCCGACCTCTCCTTCATCTCGCTGACCCTGGTGGTCCTGCCCCTGGCGCTGTGCACGCAGCCGGGCGGCGACCTGGTGCTGATGGTGAAGCCCCAGTTCGAGATCGGCAAGGACCGGCTGGGCCGCACCGGCGTGGTCACCTCCGAGCGCGAACGCCGGATGGCAGTGGAAAAAGTTGCCAATGCAGCGCTCGACGCCGGACTGGACTTATGCGGCTTGGCGGCCAGCCCGCTGCCGGGCCAGGACGGAAACGTCGAATACTTCCTGTGGATAAAGCGCAGGATGACCCAAGACCTGCCTAAGATCGAAGAGCGCCTCGCAGCCATTGACGGATTGCTTGGCCGAATCTGGCCGAACCACTAGAAAGCGGAACCCGATGAGCAGGCGAGTACTTGTCCTTGCCCACACTGGCCGCGAGGAGTCACTGAAGGCCGCCTGGGAAGCCTGCGCCCAACTGCATGACTCCGGCATTGTTCCCGTCATGCAGGAGTCTGAGCTGCGCGACATGGAACGATTCTTCGGGCAGCTCAGCCAACCGGTGGAGATCCTGCACGACCACGTACAGCTGCCGGACGTCGAGCTGGTGATGGTCCTGGGCGGTGACGGCACCATCCTGCGCGCCGCGGAGCTGGTGCGCGAGGTGGACGTACCCCTGCTGGGCGTCAACCTTGGCCACGTCGGCTTCCTGGCCGAGAGCGAGCGGGCGGACCTGGCCCAGACGGTGGAATGGATTGCCCGCCGCGACTACACGGTTGAAGAGCGGATGACCATCGACGTCCAGGTCTGGGTCCGCGGCCAGAAGATCTGGCACACCTGGGCCCTGAATGAGGCCGCAATCGAAAAAGGCAACCGTGAACGCATGATCGAGGTGGTGACCGAAGTGGACGAGCGCCCGCTGACGTCCTTCGGCTGCGACGGTGTGGTGGTGGCCACCCCCACAGGCTCCACCGCGTACGCGTTCTCCGCCGGCGGACCCGTGGTCTGGCCCGAGGTCGAGGCCCTGGTGATAGTTCCCATCAGCGCCCACGCGCTCTTTGCCAAACCGCTGGTGGTATCGCCCCGGTCCCGGCTGGCCGTGGAAGTCCTCACCCGCACCGGTGCCCAGGGTGTGCTCTGGTGCGATGGCCGGCGCTCCGTGGACCTGCCGCCCGGCGCCCGGGTTGAAGTGACCAAGTCCGCCACCCCGGTCCGGCTGGCCAGGACGCACCAGACGCCCTTTTCAGCGCGTTTGGTCCGCAAATTTGAACTCCCCATCCACGGCTGGCGCGGACCCGTGCCGCAGTCGGAGACCATCCACACCGGACCCATCCCGATCGTCCGGACGCCGCGGCCCAGGCCGCCGCTCCAGCTTGCCTCCGGCGACCAGCCGGAGGACGATACCGATCCCGCGACCGCAAAGTGAAGCATGCTTGAAGAACTGAGAATCCGCGATCTGGGCGTCATCACCGACGCCACGCTGCCGCTGGGCCCCGGGCTGAGCGTCGTTACAGGCGAAACCGGAGCCGGCAAAACGATGGTGGTCACCGCCGTCGGCCTCCTGCTGGGGGCGAGGTCCGACGCCGGCGCGGTCCGAAGCGGCGCGAAGAGCGCCACGGCGGAGGCCGTCCTCAAGCTCGACGCCGGTCATCCGGCGATTGCCCGGGCAGTTGAAGCGGGTGCCGACGTGGAGGAGTTCGACGGCGGCGCTGAGCTTATTCTTGCGCGTCGCCTCGGTGCGGACGGGCGCAGCCGGGCCTTCCTGGGCGGGCGGGCCGCCCCGGTGGGCGTACTCGCGGAGATCGGTGAAACCCTCGTGGTGGTCCACGGGCAGTCGGACCAGATCAGGCTGAAGGGGGCGTCCGCCCAGCGCGGCGCCCTCGACAAATTTGCCGGCGATGCGCTGGCGGGCCCGATGGCCTCCTACCAGGCGCTGTACAGCCATTGGAAGGCCAGCCAGGCGGAGCTGGAAACCCTTCGCAGCGCCGCCCGGGACAGGCTCCGCGAGGCCGAGTCGCTGGAAGTCGCCCTGGCCGAAATCAGCACCGTGGATCCGCAGCCGGGGGAGGACGAGTCCCTCAAGGCCGAGGCTGTGAAACTGGCCAACGTCGAAGAGCTCAGGATTGCAGCCAACACGGCGCACCAGGCGCTCATCGCGGAGGACTACGGTGACGCGGGCGACGCCACCACCCTCGTGGACGTTGCGAAAAGAACTTTGGAGCACGTGGCCGAGCATGACGCCGAGCTCGGGTCCGCCGCAGCACGCCTGGCCGAAGTGGGCTTCCTGCTTAACGACATCGCCACGGAGCTGGCCAGCTACCAGGCCGGCCTGGACTCGGAGGGCCCGGAACGGCTCGCCGAGATCGAGGACCGGCGGGCCGCCCTGGCCACCTTGGTCCGCAAGTACGCCCCCAGCATTGACGAAGTCCTGGTGTGGGCGGAAAACGCCCGGGTCCGCTTCGACGAGCTGCAGGACGACTCCACCCGGATCGAGGCCCTGGACGCGGACGTCGTCCGGACCGAAGCGGAACTGCAGACGCAGGCAGCCGCCGTCAGCAAAATCCGCGCCAAGGCTGCCAAGGACCTGTCCGGCCGGGTGAGCGCGGAGCTGAAGGCACTCGCCATGGCGGACGCCACCCTGGTGATCACCCGTGAGGCGGCCGCCCAGCTGACTCCGCATGGAGCGGACGAGATCACGTTCCTGCTCCAGCCGCACTCCGGAGCCCCGGCCCGTCCGCTGGGCAAGGGCGCCTCCGGCGGCGAACTCTCCCGCGTGATGCTGGCCATCGAGGTGGTGCTGGCGGCGGTGGATCCGGTGCCCACGTTTGTGTTCGATGAGGTGGACGCCGGGGTCGGCGGGCGGGCCGCCGTCGAAATTGGCCGCCGGCTGGCCATGCTGGCACAACATGTGCAGGTCCTGGTGGTCACGCACCTGCCGCAGGTGGCAGCCTTCGCGGACCAGCACATCACCGTCACCAAGACATCCGTCAGGGGGACCGACGGCGGCACCGCCACCGGGTTCACGTCCAGTGATGTTCGCCTCCTCGACGGCCCGGGGCGTGTGCGGGAACTCGCCCGGATGCTGGCGGGCCAGGAGGACTCGGAATCGGCCCAGGCACACGCCCAGGAGCTGCTGGACGACGCAAAACTGCTGCCGCAGCGGGCCTGAGGGCGAACACCCCTTGATCGCAGGGCGCCTTGCCATGCACACTGGATCATTTGGGGAGACAGTTCCTGATCGGGGAAAGGCTCAATTGATGATAGGCTCGAATTCCGTGGTGCAGCGATCAAATTCCCGTGTAAATTCCCGGTTCCCGGGCTCGTCCAAGACGACCAAACACATCTTCGTAACCGGTGGTGTGGCGTCCTCGCTCGGTAAGGGGCTGACGGCTTCGAGCCTCGGTCACCTCCTGCGGGCACGCGGCCTGTCTGTAACTATGCAGAAGCTCGATCCCTATCTGAACGTGGATCCGGGCACGATGAACCCCTTCCAGCACGGCGAGGTCTTCGTCACCGACGACGGCGCCGAGACGGACCTGGACATCGGACACTACGAGCGGTTCCTCGACGAAAACCTCGAGGGCTCAGCCAACGTGACCACCGGCCAGGTCTACTCCACCGTGATCGCCAAGGAACGCCGCGGCGAATACCTCGGTGACACTGTCCAGGTCATCCCGCACATCACCGATGAGATCAAGCGGCGCATGCGGCTTCCCTCCGAAGGCAAAAACGCGCCGGACGTCATCATCACCGAAATCGGCGGCACCGTGGGCGACATCGAGTCGCAGCCCTTCCTCGAGTCGGCCCGCCAGGTCCGCCAGGACATCGGCCGCGGCAACGTCTTCTTCGTCCATGTCTCCCTGGTGCCCTACATCGGACCCTCGCAGGAACTGAAGACCAAACCGACCCAGCACTCCGTGGCGGCCCTGCGCTCCATCGGCATCCAGCCCGAGGCCATCGTGGTCCGCTCGGACCGCGAAGTCCCCGAGCCCATGCGCGCCAAGATCGGCCGCATGTGCGACGTCGATATCGAAGCCGTCATCGGATGCCCGGATGCCCCCAGCATCTACGACATCCCCAAGACCCTGCACACGCAGGGACTGGATTCCTACATCGTCCGTGCCCTGGACCTGCCGTTCAAGGACGTTGACTGGACCAGCTGGGACAAGCTGCTCGAAGCAGTCCACAACCCCAAGCACCACGTGGAAATCGCACTGGTGGGCAAGTACATCGACCTGCCTGACGCCTACCTGTCCGTGACCGAGGCCCTGCGTGCCGGCGGCTTCGCCAACGACACCAAGGTCAAGATCCGCTGGGTACCGTCGGATGAGTGCGAAACCCATGAAGGCGCCGTGGCGTCCCTGGACGGCGTGGACGCCATCTGCGTTCCCGGCGGCTTCGGCATCCGCGGCCTCGAAGGCAAGCTGGGCGCCCTGAAGTACGCCCGCGAAACCAAGCTGCCGGTCCTGGGCCTGTGCCTGGGCCTGCAGTGCATGGTGATCGAATATGCGCGCAACGTGGTGGGTCTCGAAGGAGCTTCCTCGTCCGAGTTCGAACCGGATTCCAAATACCCGGTGATTGCCACCATGGAAGAGCAGCTGGACATCGTGGACGGCAAGGGTGATCTTGGCGGCACCATGCGCCTGGGCCTGTACGAGGCAAAGCTCGACGACGGCTCGGTCATTGCAGAGACCTACGGCAAGACCACTGTCAGCGAACGCCACCGGCACCGCTACGAGGTCAACAACAAGTACCGCGACCAGATCGCCGCCGAGGGCCTCGTGTTCTCCGGAACGTCGCCGGACGGCAAGCTTGTGGAATTCGTAGAGCTGCCCCGCGAGGTCCACCCGTTCTACGTGGCAACCCAGGCGCACCCTGAACTGAGCTCACGGCCCACGCGGCCGCACCCGCTCTTCGCCGGGCTCGTCAAGGCCGCCCTGGACCACCAGAAAGCACAGGACGCGCCGGCAGCCAAGCCGTTGCGTACGGTTGCCGCAAAATAGAACCGAATAAGTAGAGGACGGCGCGATGCCCGGCACACCTGAAACCCCCCAAGCTGCACGGCAGGTTTCGGATGCACCGAGCCCGCGCCGTCTTCTGTCTACGGAGAAGGTCTATGAAGGCCGGATCTGGGATGTAGTCAGCGACAGCTTCCAGCTGAGTGAAACGGGGGAGTCCCTGACCCGGGACTACATCGACCATCCTGGCGCCGTGGCCGTCCTGCCGATGAACGACGCCGGCGAGGTTCTGCTGATCAGGCAGTACCGGCACCCCGTGGGCATGGACCTTTGGGAAATCCCTGCCGGCCTGCTGGATGTGGAAGGCGAGGATTTTGTGGCGGGTGCTGCCCGCGAGCTCGCCGAGGAGGCGGACCTTGCGGCCGGCGAATGGAACGTCCTGGTGGACTTCTTCAACTCGCCGGGCTCCTCCAGCGAGGCCATCCGCATCTACCTCGCCCGGGACCTCACCGACGTGCCTCACCACGAACGCCATGAGCGGACCGATGAGGAGGCCGAGATTGAGTTCCACTGGATCGCTTTGGACGACGCCGTGGCCGCGGTCCTGGAAGGCAGGCTGCACAACCCGTCCGCCGTCGTCGGCATCCTGGCCGCCGCCGCGGCGAAAGCTGACGGCTTTGCGGGACTGCGCCCCGCGGATGCACCCTGGCCTGCGCACCCCAGCCAGCGTTGATGACGGCGAGCACTGAGGCGGAAGCCCCGACGCCGCCCGTCCGGCCACAGACGGCCATCGACCGTGCCATCACCGAGTATCTGCAACATATGGGCGTGGAACGCGGCCTGGCAGCCAACACACTCTCCGCCTACCGCCGTGATCTGGCGCGGTACTCCCGTTACGTGGCGGCGGAGGGGTGCCAGGGCCCGGGCCAGATCACCCGCCACCACGTGACGGGGTTCCTGATGGCCCTCAACGACGGATCCGACGGCGGCACGGCCCTGGGCGTCCGGTCTGCTGCCAGGACTGTGGTGGCCGTCCGCGGACTGCACAAGTTCTGGGCTCTGGAGGGGATCACAACGACGGATCCCGCCAGCGACGTCCACCCGCCCATGCCGGGCAAACGGCTGCCCAAGGCCATCAGCGTGGACGAAGTCACCCGGATCCTTGAAGCCGCGGGCACGGACACCGCCACAGGGCTCAGGGACCGCGCCCTGCTCGAATTTCTCTATTCCACCGGGGCGAGGATCAGCGAGGCCGTGGGCCTGGACGTTGACGACATCGCCCTGCACGAGGCCGAAGCCGGGCCCGCCGTGGTCCGTCTGTTCGGCAAGGGATCCAAGGAACGGCTGGTGCCGCTGGGATCCTACGGGGCGCGGGCTGTGGACGCGTACCTGGTGCGCGGCCGTCCACTGCTGGCGGCGAAGGGCAAGGGAACGCCCGCCCTGTTCCTGAACGCCCGCGGCGGCAGGATCAGCCGGCAAAGCGCCTGGACCATCCTGAAGGCGGCCGCGGACAAAGCCAACGTCACCAAGGATGTTTCCCCGCACACACTGCGGCACTCCTTCGCGACGCATCTGCTCGAAGGCGGCGCCGATGTCCGCGTGGTGCAGGAACTCCTGGGGCACGCCTCGGTTACCACAACGCAGGTCTACACCCTGGTTACGGCTGACACACTGAGGGAAATTTACGCAGCAGCCCACCCCCGGGCGCTGGGCTGACGCCGGCGGCCACGCTATAGGGTTGGGGGTATGACGTTTACCCCTGTCACCCTGTGCTTTCTCACCCGTGAGTCCGCCGGTGTGCCGCAGGTCCTGCTGGGCCTGAAGAAGACCGGCTTCGGCCGCGGCAAGGTGGTGGGCCTCGGCGGCCATGTTGAGCCGGGGGAGACGGACGCAGAGGCTGCCTGCCGTGAAGTCCACGAGGAAGCCGGGATTGTGGTCCGGCAGGAGGATCTGCGCGACGCCGGCGTCGTGACCTTCGATTTTCCTGCCCGCCCGGAGTGGAACATGAGTTCGCGGCTCTTTGTCGCAGCCAATTGGACCGGGCAGCCGGCCGAAAGTGCCGAGATCCGGCCGGAATGGTTCGACGTCGGCGCCTTGCCGGTGGACCGGATGTGGCAGGACGCAGCGCACTGGCTGCCACTCGCGCTTGCCGGATCTTTCCTGCGCCTGACAGTGGTCCTGAACGATGACAACGAGACCGTCCGCGAAGTGCTGGACTGATCACGCCCCACCTCTGCGTTGGCGTAACGGCCGACGGCGGGCCGGCCACCTTCAAAGGTGACCGGCCCGCCGTCGTGCGTTCAGAGGTTTGGGAGCCGGGAGGATTACGGAACGTGCCGTTCGTCCGGTCCGTTGTATTCGCTCAGCGGACGGATCAGGGAGTTGCTGGCTGCCTGTTCCATGATGTGGGCGGTCCACCCGGTGATGCGGCTGGCCACAAACAGGGGGGTGAAGGTGGCAGTGTCGAAGCCCATCAGGTGGTAGGTGGGGCCGGCCGGGTAGTCGAGGTTCGGTTTGATGGCCTTGGCCTCGTCCATGGCCTGCTCGAGACCGTTGTACAGCCCCAGCAGTTCAGGGCGGCCGTAGTGGGCGATCATCTTGTCCAGCGCGGCCTTCATGGTGGGGACGCGGGAGTCACCGTGCTTGTAGACGCGGTGGCCGAAGCCCATGACCTTTTTCTTCTGGGCCAGTGCATCCTCCATCCATGCCCTGGCGCGGGCGGCCGCTTCGTCCAGGGATTCCTCGGGCCGGATGCCGATCTCGTCGAAGGTGTGCATCACGGCCTCGTTGGCGCCGCCATGCAGCGGGCCCTTGAGTGCGCCGATCGCACCTGTCACTGCCGAGTGCAGGTCGGACAGGCTGGATGTGATGACCCGGGCGGTGAAAGTGGAGGCGTTGAAGGAGTGCTCGGCGTACAGGATCATCGAGACGTTGAAGGCCTCCACGACCTCCGGGACCTGGTCTTCACCGAACGCCATCCACAGGAAGTTTTCCGAGTAGCCCAGGTCATCCCGGGGCTCCACGACTTCCTGGCCGCGCCGGCGTCGCTGGTCGTAGGCGACCACCGCGGGCATGGCGGCGAAGAGGTCCACGGCCTTGGCCATGTTGGCCTCGGGCGAGGAGTCCTCGGCCAGAGGGTGGCGGGCGCCCATGACGGATGCCGCGGTCCGGCAGACATCCATCGGGTGGGCGGTAGTGGGAATTGTGTCGACGATCTTCTTCACCACAGGATCAAGGGCGCGGCCGGCGCGCTCTCGGGCAGAGAACGCGGACAGTTCTTCAGGGGTGGGCAATTCGCCGTTCCACAAGAGGAAGGCCACTTCCTCGAAGCTGCATTTGGCGGCGAGCTCCTGGACGGGATAGCCGCGGTACAGCAGCGAATTGGTGTCCGGGTTGACCTTCGAAACCGCGGTGTAGTCCACCACGACGCCGGCCAGGCCCTTCTTGATATCAACAGCTTCCATGCTGTCCTCCTTCGTTCATTGGGCAAGCCCGGATGTGCCGGAATGCTTGCAGTCTCCTTGGTGGCTCTCGGGTCCTAGCGGACGCCGGGAATTTGGAAGTTGAAAACGCCGGTATCGAAGTGGTTGTAGGCCTCATAGTCCACAAGGTCATAAAGCCGCGCACGGGTGAGCATGTTCTCCACCTGTGCTTCCTGCGACCCTGTTGCCTTGATCGATTCCAGAGTACGCTCTGCTGCGCCCATGGCAATGCGCAGCAGCGTGACCGGGTAAATGACCATGTTGACGCCCACACCCTGCAACTGGTCCACGGTGAACAGATCGCTCTTGCCGAACTCGGTCATGTTGGCAAGGATCGGCACGTCCACGGCGTCGCGGATGGCCTGGAACTCGGACAGGTCCTTCATCGCTTCCGGGAAGATGGCGTCCGCACCGGCTTCCACGAGGGCCCGTGCCCGGTCCTTGGCGGCTTCGATTCCCTCCACTGCGCGGATATCGGTCCGGGCCATGATGAGGAAGTTCGGATCGCGGCGGGCATCAGCCGCGGCGCGGATGCGCTTTGTGGCTGTGTCCAGGTCCACCACGTTCTTGCCGTCCAGGTGCCCGCAGCGCTTGGGGTTGAACTGGTCTTCGATGTGGCAGCCGGCCAGTCCGGCGTTCTCCAGTTCCTGGATGCTGCGGGCCACGTTCATGGGCTCGCCGAAGCCGGTGTCCGCGTCCACCAGCGTGGGCAGGTCGGTCATGCGGGCGATCTGCCCGGCACGCGTGGCCACCTCGGTGAGGGTGGTCAGCCCGATGTCCGGCAGGCCAAGGTCATTGGCCAGCACCGCTCCGGAGACGTAAACACCGGCGAAGCCCTTTTCCTCGATCAGCCGCGCCGAGAGCGGGTTAAAGGCGCCCGGGAACTGTTGGATGGTGCCGGACGCGAGCATGTCGCGCAGCGCGATCCGCTTCTGTTCCGGGGTTGTCTTGGAATACAGCATCTGGTTCTCCTGTGCGGGTGGGTAAGCAGAGCTTAGAAGAGGCCGGCGGGTGCGTTGCTGAGGTCGATGACACCCGGAGCGGCGGTGATGTTCAGCTGGTCCAGTTCGCCCGGGCCCAGGTCCGGAAGGCTTTCGGCGGCCGCGAGGAAACGCTCGATTTCCGCCTCGGCGACCAGGCCGGCTGCCAGGCTGCGGAACTTGTTGATGTACTGCTGGCGGGCGAACGGCCGGGCGCCGAGCGGGTGGGCGTCGGCTACAGCGATCTGGTCGGTGATGACCGTGCCGTCGGTGAGGGTGATCTCCACGGAACCGCCGAAGGCCTTCTCGGCGATGTCCAGCGAGTGGTAGCGGCGGGTCCATTCGGGGTCTTCGACGGTGCTGACCTTGTTCCACAGCTCCACGGTGTCGGCGCGGCCGGCACGCTCAGGACTGTAGGAGTCAACGTGGTGCCAGGAGCCGTCCTGGAGTGCCACGGTGAAGATGTACGGGATGGAGTGGTCCAGGGTTTCCCGGCTGGCCGTCGGGCTGTATTTCTGCGGGTCGTTGGCGCCGGAACCGATCACGTAGTGCGTGTGGTGGCTGGTCTTGATCAGGACCGACGCCACATTGGCCGGGTCCGTTGCCTCGGGGTGCTCGGCGTGGAGCTTGCGGGCAAGGTCGATCCAGGCCTGGGCCTGGTATTCGGCGGAGTGTTCCTTGGTGTACGTGTCCATGATGGCCCGCTTGGCTTCGCCGGCCTCGGGGAGGGGGACCTCGTAGGAGGCGTCCGGGCCGTCCAGCATCCAGGCGATCACGCCGTCTTCGCCTTCGTAGATCGGCACGGGGGAGGTCTGGCCGCGCATGGAGCGGTCCACGGCCTCCACCGCCATCTTGCCCGCGAACGCCGGTGCGTGGGCCTTCCAGGTGGAGATCTCACCCTTGCGGGACTGCCGGGTGGCGGTGGTGGTGTGCAGCGCCTGGCCGACGGACTGGAAGATCGTCTCGACGTCCAGGCCCAGGAGCGTGCCGATACCGGCGGCGGCGGACGGGCCGAGGTGCGCCACGTGGTCGATCTTGTGCTTGTGCAGGCAGATGGCCTTGACCAGGTTGACCTGGATCTCGTAGCCGGTGGCAATGCCGCGGATCAGGTCCTTGCCGCTCGCGCCGACATGCTGGCCCACGGCGAGAATCGGCGGGATGTTGTCGCCCGGGTGCGAGTAGTCAGCCGCCAGGAACGTGTCGTGGTAATCAAGCTCGCGGACGGCCACGCCGTTGGCCCAGGCTGCCCACTCGGGGGAGACGCGGTCCGTGATGCCGAAGACGCCGGCTCCCTTGCCGTTGGTGGTCGGTGCGTGGGTCAGCGCCTGGGCGCGGGCAGCCACGATCGGGCCGCGGTTCAGGGAGGCGATGGCCACGGAGGCGTTGTCGATGACACGGTTGATGACCATCTCGGTGACCTCGGGAGTGACCTCGACGGCGTCGGCGGCGACGACGGCGATCTTGTGCGCCAGCTGGTCTTCGCGGGGGAGGTTCTCTTCGCTCTTGTAGACGCGGACGTGGTTGAGCTTAACCATGGTGCTCCTTCTTAGTGCTGTGGGTGGGTAGCTTTGACGTGGGAAAGGCTGCGGTGCAGGTGCAGGGTGGTGGCTGCCTCGGCGAGCCTGGCGTTACCTGCGGCGATGGCCTCCGCGATGGCCGCGTGTTCGACGGCGGCCGCGTTCAGACGCGGGGCGTCATCGGCGGCGAGGCGGCGGACCCGGACCAGATGGACACGCAGGCTGCGCATCGCCTGGGCGAGGTAGGAGTTGGAGATGGCGGCGTCGATCGCCTCATCCAACCGGCCCACCAGGGCGTAGTACTCATGCCGGGCGGGATCGGCGTCGCTGATCAACTCCTGCGCCCGCAGGAGATCTGCGTGGAGTTTCTCAAAGACCGCGCGCTCGCCGCGTTCGGCAGCGAGGGCGGCTGCCTTGCCCTCCAGGGTTTCGCGGAGCTCGAACATCTCGTCGATGTCCTCCAGTGAGATGTCGGTGACGACGACGCCGCGGCCGCCCGCCGCCGTCAGTCCTTCCGCGCTGAGCCGGCTCAGCGCCTCCCGGACGGGAGTGCGTGAGACGCCCAGGCGTTCCGACTGCTCCACCTCGGCAAGGACCGTTCCGGGTGCCAGGCGCCATTCGATAATGTCTTCGCGAAGCGTTGCGTAGGCTTTGTCGCTGGCCCGCATGGTCCCTCCCTTCAATCCGCTGCTTAGGATCAGTGTATACACGAATTGCCATTGAGCCCAGCAAATTGGCGAAAACCGACACTAACACGTCATCTGTGTATACAAATGCATTCGGCGCCTTCGTCCAGCCCGGGCCAGCGCTACAAGATGGGGCTCGTTGACCGCGCGCCAGCGGACTACAGTTGGCGCCATGCGAAAACTCATCGTCCAGCAGTGGGTTACCGTCGACAACATCGCCGCGGAAGAGGACGGCGGGCTCAGCTTCGTGTCCGGGGAACCTTTTTCCGAGACTACCAACGAGGCGTTCAGGGCAAGCGTGATGGGGTTCATCGACACGGTCGACACGATGATTCTCGGCGCGAATACCTACGCCCAGTCCAAGGACTACTGGCCGTACGCCGACGAGCAGGGCGAGTACGGCGAGAAGCTCAACAACCTCACCAAGTTCGTTGCCTCGTCGACGCTGGATGACGCCCCCTGGGGCGACTTTCCCGCCGCGACCGTGACGCACGACCCGGCCGCCACCATCCGGGAGCTCAAGGAGCAGGGCGGCAAGGACATCTGGCTGTGGGGGAGCTTGACGCTCATGCACTCCCTGCTGGACGCCGGCATCGTCGACGAAGTCCGGATGCTGGTCTGCCCGGCGTCACGCGGCAAGGGAACGCGCATCTTCGAGGATCGGCAGGACCTGCTGCTGGTCGAGGCCACCGGGTTCGAAAACGGTGTCGTACTTCTGCGCTACGAGATCAAGAAATAAGCGGAAAGTCCGATTTTTTGCCGGCAATGCCGTTTCCGTCCTACGGAGGTCTGCATTATGTCCCACCAAATCGATCCCGGCGCGCATGACGAGCACGGGCATCCGCATCTGATTGACCCTGAGCCGTGGGGCACCGGCGACCCCGCGGTCGAGGAAATCGTGAGGGGGGAGCCATCCACTCGGGTCCGGGTGCCCGCGGGCGTGAGCCCCCGGCTCTACAACGAGGACCTGGCGCCCACCACGCGGAAGGGGCGCACCTGGCACGCCTACAGCATCTTCACGCTCTGGGCGAACGACGTGCACTCGCTGGGCAATTACGTGTTTGCCATCGGATTGTTCGCCCTGGGATTGGGCGCCTGGCAGATCATGCTCGCCTTCCTGCTTGGCGCCGTCCTGCTGTTCCTTCTCCTGAACCTTTCGGGGTTCATGGGCGAGCGGACCGGCGTGCCGTTCCCGGTCATGAGCAGGATCGCGTTCGGCATCCGGGGCTCCAATATCCCCGCCATCATCCGCGGCGCCGTGGCCGTCGCCTGGTTCGGCATCCAAACTTATCTGGCCTCGGTGGTGCTTCGTGTGCTGATCCTAGCCCTCGCGCCGTCGCTGGCACCGCTCGATACGGACTCGTTCCTCGGGCTCTCGACCCTGGGCTGGATCTCGTTCGTTTCGCTGTGGGCGGTGCAGACGGGGATCGTGAGCTTCGGCATGGAGATGATCCGCAAGTACGAGGCGTTCGCTGGCCCCATCATCCTGGTCACCATGCTCGCGCTGGCCGTCTGGATGTTGGTGGAAGCCGGCGGGACCATCGCCTGGTCCACCGCCGACTCGTTGACAGGCCCGGTAATGTGGGTGCGGATTTTCCAGTCGGCCGCGCTGTGGGTGGTCGTTTACGGGACGTTCGTGCTGAACTTCTGCGACTTCACGCGGGGCGCACCGTCCAGGCGGTCGGTGGTGCGGGGCAACTTCTTCGGCATCCCCATCAACATGCTCTTCTTCGCCGCCATCGTCGTTGTCCTCGCCGGCGCCCAGTACCAGATCGACGGAACGGTTATCGAGTCACCCACCGACGTCGTCAACGCCATCCCGAACACGCTCCTGCTGGTGCTGGCCTGCCTGGCACTGATCATCCTGACGGTGGCCGTGAACCTCATGGCCAACTTCGTGGCACCCATATACACGCTGGCCCACCTTTTCCCGCGGACGCTGAACTTCCGCCGCGCAGCCATTATCTCCGCGGTGATCGGCCTGGTGATCCTGCCGTGGAACCTGTACAACTCGCCCGTGGTCATCGTCTACTTCCTCGGCGGGCTGGGCGCCCTCCTGGGACCACTGTTCGGCGTCATCATGGCCGACTACTGGCTGGTCCGTAAGGGCAGGGTCAACATTCCGGATTTGTACTCGGATTCCCCCGACGGGGAGTATGCCTACACCCGTGGCGTCAACCGGAAGGCCGTCATCGCGGGCACACCGGCTGCGATCGTCGCGCTGGTGCTGGCCCTCGTCCCTGCGTTCACCTATATCTCCGGCTTCTCCTGGTTCGTCGGCGCGATCCTGGCCGCCGTCACCTACCTGCTGATCATGGACCGCCACACGCCGTTCGAGGCCGTCGACGGCGAGGACATCGCCGTCGCACCGAAGCACTGACCGGCCCCACAAGGGCAAGAGCCCCAAACGAAGGAGTTCCAATGCCACAGGCTTTGACCTCGCGGTTCCTGTTCGGTCCGGGACCGAGCAACTGCTACCCGGAAGTGACCGCCGCGTTGGCGCATCCGGTGATTGGGCACCTGGATCCGGTCTTCATTGAACGGCTCGACAACACCTGCGAAGGCCTCCGCACGGTCTGGGGGACACAGAATGCCCGCACGCTGCCCTTGAGCGTCACCGGTTCCGGCGGCATGGAAGCGGCTTTTGTGAACACCGTGGACGACGGCGATGTGGCAGTGATCGCCGTCAACGGCCTCTTCGGTGAGCGCATGTGTGAGGTGGCCCGCCGCTGCGGCGCCACCGTGGTTCGTGTAGACCACGAATGGGGCACGCCCATCGACGTCGAACGCGTCTTGGCGGCCCACCCGCGACCGAAGGTGATTGCGGCCGTCCACGCCGAAACGTCAACTGGCGTGCTGTCCGACGTCGCATCGCTCGGGCAGAACAAGGGCGATGCGCTGCTCATTGTCGACGCCGTGACATCCATCGGCGGGCTGGAACTCCTTGCGGACGACTGGGGAATCGACGTCGGCTATGCCGGCACCCAGAAATGCCTCGGCGTGCCGCCAGGGCTGTCGCCCTTCACCATGTCGGGTAGGGCCTTCGAGCGAAGGATCAAGAATCCCCGCTCCTGGTACCTGGACGTCGGTCTGCTCGGCGGTTACGTCGGGGCCGCCAGCGGCAGCGGCAGAACCTACCACCACACGCCGCCGGTCACCATGATCGCCGGTCTCGAGGCGGGCCTGCAAAGAATCCTGGCCGAGGGACTGGACGCGGTCCAGGCGCGCCACCGCGCGGCAGGGGCCGCGTTGCAGGCGGGGCTCCAGGAGATGGGACTTGGGCTGTTCGCGGCCGAGGGCCACCGGTTGCCCAGCCTTACCACTGTCAAGGTCCCGGACGGTGTCGACTCCGCGGCCGTACGCCGCCATCTGCTTGAGCACTTCAGCATCGAGATTGGCTCAGGGGCGGGCAAGTACACTTCCAGCATCTGGCGGATCGGAATGATGGGCCCGAACGCAAACGCCGCATCAGTGACACTGGCGCTGGGGGCTCTCAAGGAAGCCATCTCCGCTGCCTAGCCACAGACTCTGTAGTATCAGGGCCGCTTCCAGCCGTATTCGTTCTCCGGCCGGCCGGGCGTTCCGTAGCGGGGCGCCCGGGAAACGCGGCCGGCGTCGGCGAGGTATTCGAGGTAGCGCCTGGCGGTCACGCGGGACATGCCCAGGGCGGCCATGACTTCCGTAGCTGAAACAGATTCCGAATGCTGTTTCAGGTACGCCTGGACCGAGTCGAGAGTGGAGACCGAGAGGCCCTTGGGCAGGGGCATTTCCGACGGAGCACGGAGGCTTGCGAAGGCCTGGTCAACCTCGCTCTGGGAGGCGCCGGTCCTGCCGGCACCGGACGCCGGGGAGGCCAGCTGCTGCCGGAATAGCCGGTAACTGGACAGCTTGTCCTCAAACGTGGCAAAGGTGAACGGCTTGATCAGGTACTGCACCACGCCGATGGCCACGGCACTCCGGACAATCGCCACTTCCCGGACCGCGGTGATGGCAATAATGTCCGCCAGGATTCCTGCCGCACGCATCCGGCGGGCGATGTCCAGGCCATGCAGGTCCGGAAGGTTCATGTCGAGGAGGACCAGTTCCACCGGCTCGCCGGCAGCCGCGAGCTCTCCCAGCAGCCTAAGCGCGGACTGGCCGTCAGGGGCCGTCCCGGCCAGCATAAATCCTGCCATCCTGCCTACATAGGCTGCGTGCGCGGCCGACGCCACCGGCTCGTCTTCCACAACGAGGACGCGGATATCGCTCACTGGAACTGCTCCTCTTTGTCGGTTCCGGCGGCCATGGCCGGCAGGAAGACCTGGAAGCGTGCGCCGTCCTTGCCTGTGATGGTCATGGTACCGCCCAGGCGCTGCACAGCCTGGCGGACGAGGGCCAGGCCAATGCCGCGTCCGAAGGGACCGGACGCCTTGGTGCTGAAGCCATGCCGGAAAATATCCTCCACGGCGGCGGGGTCCACGCCGGAGCCGGAATCCTTCACCGTGATGTCCAGGCCCTCGGCGTCGGACTCCACGGTCAGCTCCACAGTTCTGGGAGCCGCGCCATCCGCGGCGGCGTCGATCGCGTTGTCCAGGAGGTTTCCCAGGATGGTGACAAGGTCCTGGACAGCCAGGCCGGCAACGGACGCGGACCCCTCGGTGGAGAGCGTCAGCTTCACTCCGCGCTCATTCGCTTCGGCGGCCTTCCCCATGATCAGGGCGCTGAGGACCGGCTCGTCCACGGAACTCACCATCTCGTCGGTCAGCTGCTGGCTCAGTTCGAGATCCTTGGTGGCGAATTCCAAGGCCTCCCGGGTTCGGCCCAGCTCCAGCAGGGAAACCATGGTGTGCAGCCGGTTGGCGTGCTCGTGGGTCTGGGCGCGGAGGGCGTCGGACAGCGTCCGCATCGTTTCGAGTTCACTGCCCAGCGATTCGATCTCCGTCCGGTCGCGGATGGTGGCCACGGTGCCGAACACCGCGGGGCGGCGGAGGCCCGGGGAGTCGGG
Organism: Pseudarthrobacter arbutini; assembly: GCF_054510915.1. NCBI lineage: Bacteria > Bacillati > Actinomycetota > Actinomycetes > Micrococcales > Micrococcaceae > Pseudarthrobacter > Pseudarthrobacter arbutini. The sequence continues at coordinate 20,702 of NZ_JBTNDQ010000005.1, forward strand.
CCCGACGGCCGGGCCCTGGTTCACCACCACGATCCGCGGGCCCGTCAGGTGGATTTCATCGTGGGCTGTGCGGCCGGATTCAAAGAGTTCCTTCAGGCTGGGGGCCAGCGGGAGGTCCGTCAGGGAGGGCGGCCGGGACGGATCGTCTTCCGAATCGCGCGGCTCCAGTCCCAGCAGCTCAGCGGCCTGGTCGTTGTACATCACCACCCGGCCCTTGGTGTCGATCAGGATCAGCCCCTCACGCACGGAATGCAGGACCGATTCGTAGTAGGCGAACAGCTGCGCCAGCTGCTCCGGCCCCCACCCCCTGGTCACGCGGCGCAGGTAGCGGCCCAACAGCCAGGAAGCCAAGGACCCGCCAACGAGCAAGGTGAGGCCAATGGCCAGCAACGCGGGCAGCCGGCCGGAAAGTGCCACGTCAACTGTCCGGACCGTGACGCCGGCGGCAACCAGCGCCTTGACGTTCCCGGCGGCATCCTTGACCGGAACAACAGTCCGAACCGACGGCCCCAGCGTTCCTGCTGTGACCTCGGTGAAGACTTCGCCACGCAGCGACGCCTCGATGGAGCCGATGTACGGCCTGCCCAGCTCCTCGTCCCGGGGGTGCGTCCACCGCGTTCTGTCCGGCGCCATGATGGTGAGGAAGTCCGCTCCGGATCCGGCCATGACGTCCAGGGCGTAGGGCTGGAGCAACGCCGACGGATCCGTATGGTCCGCGGCCTGGAGGACCAGGGGATTGGCGGCGACGGCGGCAGCAACACCCGTCATCCGCCGGCCGGCTTCCTCATAGCTCCGGTCCCTGGCATCGACGAAGGTGGCGGTGCCGGCCACCGCAATGAAGGCCAGCACAATCAGCAGATTCGCCACGAACAGCCTGCGGGCGATACTCCAGCGGTGAATCATCAAGCACCTCCCATGACCAATATGAACGCAACCGTGAGCTAAGTCACGGTGTGGCCAATGATGGATATCACACCGGACCGACGCGATGAGCCCAGAGAATGCGCCGCAGCGTCTACCAGATTATCCATAAGGAGACACATCATGGCTTCTCAACGAGGAGAGTCGCTCGGCACCGTGGAGACGCGGCGCAAGGGCCTGGACAAATCGCACTACCTTTACATTGCCGTTATTGCCGCCGTCATCTTGGGCGCCGTCGTCGGCCTGCTGTTCCCCGAGGTCGGCAAATCACTGAAGCCCCTCGGCGACGGCTTTATCAAGCTCATCAAAATGATGATTGCACCGATCATCTTCTGCACCATCGTCCTGGGCATCGGCTCCATCGCCAAAGCCGCAACGGTCGGCAAGGTCGGCGGCCTGGCCCTGGGCTACTTCGTCGCCATGTCCACCTTTGCCTTGGGTATCGGCCTTGTCGTCGGCAACCTCATCCACCCGGGTGAGGGTTTGAAGCTGGCGGCGTACGACCCCAACAAGAAGGCGGAAGTAGACAGCACCGTTGCCTTCCTCCTGGGCATCATTCCGGGCGACATTCCGGTTCTGCCCACGCTCTTCGCCGCCATCCTCGTAGGCTTCGCCCTCCAAAAGATGGGCCCACAGGGCGCTCCTGTCCTCAAGGCCATCGGCCACGGCCAAGTGCTGGTATTCCGCATCCTCATCATGATCATGTGGCTTGCCCCGGTGGGCGCCTTCGGCGCCATCGCCGCCGTCGTCGGAGCCACCGGCTTCCAGGCGATCGTCAGCATGTTCACCCTGATGGCCGCTTTCTACATCACCTGCGCACTGTTCATCGTCATCATCCTGGGTGGCCTGCTCAAGGTGGTTACCGGCGTCAACATCTTCCAGCTCATGAAGTACTTGGGCCGCGAGTACCTCCTGATCTTCTCCACCTCCTCCTCCGAGGCAGCCCTTCCCCGCCTCATCGCCAAGCTGGAACACCTGGGGATCTCCAAGCCCGTCGTCGGCGTCACCGTCCCCACCGGCTACTCCTTCAACCTGGACGGCACGGCCATCTACCTGACCATGGCGTCCCTGTTCGTGGCCAACGCCATGGGCACGCCGCTGGATCTCGGAGCGCAGATTTCCCTGCTGATCTTCATGATCATTGCCTCCAAGGGTGCCGCCGGCGTCACCGGTGCCGGCCTGGCCACTCTGGCTGCTGGTCTCCAGGCGCACGCGCCCCAGCTGCTGGGGGGCGTGGGCATGATCGTTGGCATCGACCGCTTCATGTCTGAGGCCCGCGCACTGACCAACTTCACCGGCAACGCGGTTGCCACCGTGCTGATTGGGACCTGGGTCAAGGAAATCGACAACAAGCAGGTCGGCGAAGTTCTCTCGGGCCAGGCTCCCTTCGATGAGCAGACCATGATCGCCGGACACGGCGAGCCGGAAGCCAAGGACCCCAAGGCCGAGCCCGTGCTGGTCAACGCCTAACTCGGCACTGAATCTGACCAAGCGCGGACCGCCCGCACAGCCCCGGCTGTGCGGGCGGTTCCTGCGTGCGGCAGCCTAACCTTCGACCTCTACCAGAAGGTCAAGGCTCAGAATCCATGCAATGTCAAGTTCCCTCGAATACCGTGTCGGGGCCTGTAGCCTAGGTGGAAAGCAGGATCGGCGCTGGAGTTCCAGCGGCAGGAAAATCACCGTCATCGAAAGTGTGGATAGATACGTGAGCAGCGAACAGGGTTCGGCAACTCTGGAAGGCACGGAACTCGATCTGGAAGACGCCGTGATGGGTCCCACCGGGCGCCCCCACCGCGAATTTCCGGAACCCGCCCCGCTGTTGTCCCACGGTCCCGCGCGCGTGATCGCCATGGTCAACCAAAAGGGCGGCGTCGGTAAAACCACATCCACCATCAACCTGGCAGCGGCCCTTGCTGAATACGGCCGCAAGGTGCTGCTGGTTGACTTCGATCCCCAGGGTGCGCTGTCTGCGGGTCTGGGCATCAACCCGCACGAACTGGACCTGACGGTGTACAACGTCCTCATGGACCGCAAGGTGGACATCCGTGATGCCATCCACCAGACCGGCGTCGAGAACGTGGACCTCTTGCCGGCCAATATTGACCTCTCCGCCGCCGAAGTGCAACTGGTCAACGAAGTAGCCCGTGAGCAGGTCCTGGACAGGGCGCTGAAAAAAGTCGAAGACGATTACGACGTCGTCCTGATTGACTGCCAGCCCTCCCTGGGTCTGCTGACCGTCAACGCCCTGACCGCCGCCCACGGCGTGATCATCCCGCTGATCTGCGAGTTTTTCGCACTCCGTGCGGTAGCCCTGCTGGTGGAAACCATCGACAAGGTCCAGGACCGGCTGAACCCCGGCCTGCAGGTTGACGGTGTCCTGGCTACCATGTACGACGCCCGTACGCTCCACAGCCGCGAAGTCATCACCCGCCTGGTGGAAGCCTTCGGCGACAAAGTCTTCGAGACCGTCATTAAGCGCTCCATCAAGTTCGCGGACGCCACCGTCGCGGCCGAGCCGATCACCAGCTACGCAGGCAGCCACATCGGCGCCGATGCCTACCGCCGCCTGGCCAAAGAGCTGATTTCGCGCGGCGGCGCACCCTAACCACGCCGTGGCCGAGTCCAAACCCGGCTTTGAGGTGCGGCTGGCCAACTTCACCGGCCCGTTCGACCTTTTGCTGGGCCTGATCGCCAAGCACCAGCTGGATATTACCGAGGTGGCCATTGCCACCGTCACTGATGAGTTCATCAAGTACATCAGGAAGCTCCAGAAGCTCGGCGAGGAATGGGCACTGGATGAAGCCAGTGAATTCCTGGTCATCGCCGCCACCCTCCTGGACCTCAAGGCGGCGAGGCTCCTGCCCGCAGGCGAAGTCGAGGACGATGAGGATATCGCCCTGCTGGAAGCGCGGGACCTCCTCTTTGCGAGGCTCCTTCAATACAAGGCGTTCAAACAGGTGGCAGCCCTGATGGCTGGAACCCTGGAACAGGAAGCCAGCCGGTTTCCGCGTCAGGTTGCCTTGGAGGAGCACTTTGCCGCCATGCTCCCGGAACTGGTGTGGAAGCACACGCCGGACCAGTTCGCCCGCCTGGCCGAGTCCGCCCTGAAGCACAAGACGCCGCGGCCCACCGAGGTGGGCCTTGCCCACCTGCATGGCAGTGCCGTCAGCGTGAAGGAACAGGCCGAGATCCTGGGGCTCCGGCTCCAGTTGGGGAAGCCCCTGTCTTTCCGCGCGTTGATCGCCGACGCCGATTCCACCCTCGTAGTGGTGGCCAGGTTCCTGGCGTTGCTGGAGATGTTCCGGGACAGGGCAGTCTCCTTCGACCAGGTGTCGCCCCTAGGCGATCTCACTGTCCACTGGACCGTAGACGGCCGAGACTGGACAACAGAAAACCTAAGCGAAGAATACGAGGAAATGTCGTGAGCCAAGAACTTCCGGAGCCTGGGGCGGAGCCGGGAATGGACGTCCGGGATCTTCCCGGCGGTGCCAAGGCTGCACTCGAGGCGGTCCTGATGGTCCTGGACCAACCTGCCAGCGCTACTGAGCTGGCGGCCGGGCTTAACCTGACCGTCGCCGTCGTCGAGCAGTTACTGGCGGAACTGCAGCGGGAGTATAGCGGCTATACTGTTAAAGCCCCGGACATGGACCGTGCCAGCGATGCTGGTTTCAGCGCCAGCCCCCGGGGTTTTGAATTGCGGAACATCGCCGGTGGCTGGCGGATCTACTCCCGCGCAGACTTTGCCGAGATCGTCGGACGGTTTGTGCTTGAGGGTCAGACGGCCAGGCTCACGCAGGCGGCCTTGGAAACACTGGCTGTCATCGCGTACCGCCAGCCTGTCTCCAGGGCCCGGGTGTCTGCAATTCGAGGAGTCAATGTCGATTCTGTCGTACGGACATTGACCCAGCGCGGGCTGATCGAAGATTCGGGACACGATCCTGAGTCGGGAGCCATCCTCTACCGGACCACGTCGTATTTCCTTGAACGGATGGGAATCGGCTCCGCAGCGGAACTGCCCCAGCTCTCACCCCATCTTCCGGGGCTCGAGGGCATCGCGGAGTTCTACGACGCCGACAGAATGTAGGCGGGAAATCCCGCATGCACATACGAATATTCATAAGGGCAGATAATTTCTGCATGGCTGGCTAGGGTTGTTCTTGGACAACCAGCGGGCCAAATAACGAAGGACGGGTCATGACACAGGCGGGACGCCAGGGTTCACCACGTAACAGTTCGGGACGCAACAGTTCAGAACGCAATGCCGGACAGGGCGGCGCAAGCCGTAACCCTGCACAGGGCGGCAGCGGCCGCCCCAGCGCGGCGGGCGGCGGATTCCGCGCCGGCGCAGGCAAGCGTAACGCCGGATTCGGCGGCGGCGACCGGCCGTACAAGGCCCCGAGGCCTCGCGAGGAGCCATTTGTGGATCCCGGCGACGCCCCGGCATCGTCACCGGCCGGCCGCGGTGCCTCCGACTGGAAGCCGGCCGGCAGCACAGCGGCGCGCAAGCCTGCTGCCCGCAAACCGGGCGCCAACAAGGCTCCCGGCACCCCGGGCGCACTCAAGCCCAAGCCGCGCACCGGCAGGCCCGGGGCGGCCGCGTCACGCGCCTTCGGCAGCGAACGGTTTGGCCAGAACCTTGGCCCCGTGCGGAAGCCTGCCCGCAAGCGTGGACCCCGCGGTGACGTTCAGCAGTCGGAAATGCACGACGCCGATGGCACGCGCCTGCAGAAGGTTATGGCCCAGGCCGGCGTGGCTTCGCGTCGCGTCTGCGAAGAGATGATCGCCGAAGGCCGAGTAGAGGTCGACGGCCAGGTTGTCACTGAGCTTGGTGTCCGCGTGGACCCCAAGACAGCAGTCATCCACGTTGATGGCCTGCGCATACAGCTGGATGAAAACCTCGTGTACATGGTCTTCAACAAGCCCAAGGGCGTGGTGTCCACCATGGAAGACCCCGATGGCCGTCCCTGCATCAGTGATTTTGTGCGGAAGACCCACCAGGGCGAACGCCTGTTCCACGTGGGCCGGCTGGACGTCGCCACCGAAGGTCTGCTGCTGCTGACGAACGACGGCGAACTGGCCAACCGGCTGACCCACCCGTCCTATGAGGTCCCCAAGACCTACCTGGTCCAGGTCCGCGGCCCGTTCCCGCAGGGAGTTGGCGCCCAGCTCCGGGAAGGTGTGGAACTCGAGGATGGTTTTGCCTCGGTTGACTCCTTCAAGCTGGTGGACTCCACTCCGGGCCACGTGCTGATCGAAGTGATCCTGCACTCGGGCAAGAACCGGATTGTCCGTCGCCTGTTCGACGCCGTCGGGTTCCCGGTTCTGCGGCTGGTGCGCGTCAAGGTGGGTCCCATTGGCCTGGGCGACCAGCGCCAGGGCAGCATCCGCAACCTTGGCAAGCAGGAAGTCGGCCACCTGCTGGCATCCGTAGGACTCTGAGGCATGTCCGCATTTCGCTCCCACGGGCGGGGGCACCTCAATGGGCCGGTCGTGGTGATTGGCACCGGCCTGCTCGGTGCCAGCATCGGGCTGGGCCTGCGTGGGCGCGGCGTGCCCGTGTTCCTGTCTGACCCGTCGCCGACCAACCAGGCGGTGGCCGTCGACATCGGTGCCGGCCAGCCCCTGGGCCAGCTCGGGGACGGGGCGCCGGAGCTTGTGGTGGTGGCAGCACCGCCGGACGTGACCGCCGACGTCGTGGCCCGTGCCCTTGCCGACTACCCGGATTCCGTGGTGGTTGACATCGCCAGCGTCAAGGCCGCCATCCTGGCGGAGTTGGGCGGCCGCGGCGCGGACCTCGCCCGCTATGTGGGCACGCATCCGATGGCAGGGCGCGAAAAGTCCGGGCCGGTTGCGGCCCGCGGCGAGCTCTTCACGTCCATGCCGTGGGTGGTTTGTCCGGGCCCGGAGTCATCCGCGGCTGCCGTGCAGACTGCGCGTTCCCTGGCCACGGACCTGGGAGCTGTGGTTTCCCAGTTCACTGCCGACGAACACGACGAAGCTGTGGCCTTGGTGTCGCACCTGCCCCAGATCATGTCCTCGCTGCTGGCCAGCCGGCTGCAGGGGACGCCGCTTCACGCGCTGTCCCTCGCCGGCAACGGCCTGCGGGACGTCACGCGGATCGCCGCCAGCGATCCCACGCTGTGGGTCCAGATCCTGGGCGGCAACGCAGGGAAGGTCGTGGAGATCCTTTACGGAGTCCGCGAGGACCTGAACCGGCTCATCGGCACGCTCGAGGAACCGTTGGCGCCGGGCGCCAGGCTTGACCTGGCCCAGCTGATCAGCGAAGGCAATGCCGGGCAGGCCCGTATTCCGGGCAAGCACGGTGGCCCGCCGCAGGCCTACTCCTGGCTGACGGTCCTCGTGGATGACCGGCCGGGACAGATCGCGCAGCTCCTCACCGAAATCGGTGAGATCGGCGTGAACGTGGAGGACCTTCGGCTGGACCATTCCTCGGGCCAGAACGTGGGCATGGTGGAACTGTCCGTGCTGCCGAACAAGCATGACCATCTGATCGAAGCACTCAACGACCGCGGATGGCGGGTATTGCAGTAATGACACAAGAACTTCTTGACACCCTTCCGGCCTTGCGCGTCGGCAGGCCTTTGGTGGTTGCCATCGACGGGCCGTCAGGCTCCGGCAAGTCCAGCGTGAGCAAGGAAGTGGCCCGCCGGCTGCACCTTGCCTACCTGGACACCGGCGCCATGTACCGGGCCCTCACCTGGTTCTGCGTCACCAGCGGAATTGATCTCAGTGACGCCGCCGCCGTGGAGCAGGCTTCCCGGGACCTGATTCTGGAACTGAGCACCACGCCGCGGGAGGAATACGTCCGCGTGAACGGCGCCGACGTCACGGACGCCATCCGTGAACCGGCAATTTCCTCGGCGGTCAGTGCGGTGGCCACCACCCTGGGTGCCCGGACCGAACTGATCCGCCGGCAGCGTGAGCTTATTGAAAAGCACCACCGCCGCATCGTGGTGGAGGGCCGGGACATCACTACCGTCGTGGCCCCGGGTGCGGAAGTCCGCATGTTGCTGACTGCCAGTGAGGAGGCCCGGCTTCGCCGCCGCGGCATCCAGTTGGGCGGCACGCAGGATGCGGAGCAGCTCGCCGCCCAGGTCACCCACCGTGACGCCAAGGATTCCACGGTGGTGAACTTCACCCAGGCTGCCGACGGTGTTGTCACCCTGGATTCTTCCGATCTGGACTTCGCCGAGACCGTAGACGCGGCGCTCGTGATCGTTACGAAGGTGCTTAACCGTGACTGACCTCGGCGTGCGGCTTCCCTCCGGCCTGACCATGACCTGGAGCCGGCCCGTCGGCTGGCTCCTGGACCACGTGGTGTACCGGACGTCCGTCACTGGCCGGGACAACGTGCCTACAGGCGGGCCGGTGATTTTTGCCGGCAACCACATCAGTTTCCTGGACGGGCCGGTGATGTTCGGCGCGTCGCCGCGTCCCATGCACATCCTGGTCAAGAAGGAGATGTTCAAGGGCTTGCTGGGTCGGGTCCTTCGGGCCTCCGGCCAGCTGCCGGTTGACCGCTCCGGGGACCGGGCTGCGCTGCTGCTGGGCAAGAACATGCTCGACGCCGGCCGGTGCATCGGGATTCTTCCGGAAGGAACTCGGGGGAGCGGCCAGGCAACAGACATCAACAACGGGGTGGCCTGGCTGGCGCTGAACTCGGGCGCCGCCGTGGTTCCCGTGGCCATCCTCGGCACCCGGACGGGCAACGAACACCTCGACACGGTACCCAGGCCGGGGCGGCGGTTCCACGTCAGCTTCGGCAACGCACTGACCCTCAGCCGCAACCCCGGCGAAACGGGCCGTGCTTCAATGGACAGGGCGGGAATGGAAATCCGCGCTGCGCTTGCGGGGCACGTCCAGGAGACCATCCAACACAGTGGGCAGCCTTTGCCCCACGCGGATTTCCGCACGAACTTCACAGCAGTAGCCGGGACGCCGGCAGATGACCACTAAGGAAAGTGCAATGAGCGATACGACTCAAACCTCCAGCCACTCCGGCGCCGGCGAAGATGAATACACGCCCACCGGCACGGACCAGGTGGCCGAGCGGCTGGCCGCCATCGACGACGACGAAGCGGAGATGCGTGCCGCGTCGCTCCGCGCCGGCTTGGACGACTACGAGCTCGACGAGGAAGACGCCGCCCTGCTGAGCGGGAACTACGACGACGAGGACTTTGACGGACCGGTCAAGCTCGATCCCGTGCTTGCCATCATCGGCCGTCCCAACGTGGGCAAATCCACCCTTGTGAACCGTATCCTGGGCCGCCGCGAAGCCGTGGTCGAGGACACTCCCGGCGTAACGCGGGACCGGGTGATGTACTCGGCACACTGGAACGGGCGCAACTTCACCGTGGTGGACACCGGCGGCTGGGAGCACGATGCCCGCGGCATCCACGCCCGGGTGGCCGAACAGGCCGAAATGGCCGTGGAAATGGCCGACGCCGTGCTCTTCGTCGTCGACTCCGCGGTGGGCGCCACCGCGACGGACGAGGGCGTTATGAAGATGCTCCGCCGCAGCAAGAAGCCGGTCATCATGGTGGCCAACAAGGTGGACGACTTCGCCCAGGAAGCGGACTCCGCCACCCTGTGGGGCCTCGGCTTCGGCGAGCCTTACCCCGTTTCCGCCCTGCACGGACGCGGCGTTGCCGACCTCCTGGACCACGTGATGGACACCCTGCCGGAGTTCTCCACGATTGAGGGCCTGGAACGCTCGGGCGGACCCCGCCGCATCGCACTGATCGGCCGCCCGAATGTGGGCAAGTCATCACTGCTGAACAAGCTGGCAGGCTCCGAGCGTGTAGTAGTGGACAACACCGCCGGCACGACGCGTGATCCGGTGGATGAGTTCATTGAACTCGGCGACCGCACCTGGCGCTTTGTGGACACGGCAGGCATCCGCCGCCGCCAGCACATGGCGCAGGGCGCCGACTACTACGCCTCCCTCCGGACGCAGGCCGCGCTCGAAAAGGCGGAGGTCGCCGTCGTTCTTCTCGCCGTTGATGAAGTCCTCAGCGAGCAGGACGTCCGCATCCTGCAGCTGGCCATCGAGTCGGGCCGCGCCCTGGTGCTGGCCTTCAACAAATGGGACCTGCTCGACGACGAACGCCGCACCTACCTGGAGCGCGAAATCGAACAGGACCTGGCCCACGTGGCCTGGGCGCCCCGGGTCAACATTTCCGCGCTGACCGGCTGGCACAAGGACCGCCTGGTCCCCGCCCTGGACCTGGCCCTGGAGAACTGGGACCGGCGCATCCCCACCGGCAAGCTCAATGCCTTCCTCGGCGAGCTTGTGGCGGCGCACCCGCACCCGGTCCGCGGCGGCAAGCAGCCGCGCATCCTGTACGGCACACAGGCGTCCAGCCGGCCGCCGAAGTTTGTGCTGTTCACCACCGGGTTCCTGGACCCGGGCTACCGCCGTTTCATCACCCGCAGGCTCCGCGAAACGTTCGGTTTCGAGGGCACGCCCATCGAGGTCAACATGCGCGTCCGCGAAAAGCGCGGCAAGAAGCGTTAATTAGGCCACACCGGGGGCGTGCAGGCGGCAAAGTGTCACTTGCACCCTCCGGAATCGTGTAAGCTTTTCAAGGTGGTTCGGCCGGACTGCTGAGTTGAAATCCTGGCTAACATCAGGAGTAAACGCAGCGGAGAACGGCGGAACTAACGGGCTGTAGCGCAGCTTGGTAGCGCACTTGACTGGGGGTCAAGGGGTCGCAGGTTCAAATCCTGTCAGCCCGACCAAAACAGAAGCGTCCCGGAGAATTTTCTCCGGGACGCTTCTGTTTTGTGCCGTCCTTTTCGGATGTTTCGCGGCCTGGCCTATTTCAGGAACTTCGATGTCCGACGGTCCGCCAGGATCTTTCCCTTGGTCTGGCAGGTGGGGCAGTACTGCAGGGAAGTATCCGCGAAAGACACCTCCCGGACCGTGTCACCACACACGGGGCAAGCCTCGCCGGTGCGGGCATGGACCCGCATGTGGCTGCGTTTGACGTCCTTGAGCTCGCTGGGCGGCTTGCCCTCGGCTTCGGCCAGGGCTGTTCCGAGCACGCTCTGGATGGCGTCATAAAGCACCTGCACCGTGCCACGGTCCAAGGACTTGGCGGTGGCAAAGGGGGAGATCCTCGCAGCATGCAGGATCTCGTCGCTGTAGGCGTTCCCGATCCCCGCGATCACGCTCTGGCTCCGCAGGACGCCTTTGATCTGCTGGGAGGTGGAGCCGAGAATCTCCGCCAGCATGTCGGCGTCGAACGCTGCGCTGAACGGGTCCGGCCCGAGTGCCGCGACGCTCGGCACATCCTGGGGGTCTCGCACCACGTACACGGCAAGGCTCTTTTTGGTCCCCGCCTCCGTGAGATCCATGCCATGGGCACCGTCCGGCCCGGTGAATGCCAGGCGCATGGCGATGTGGCCCTTCCCCATCCGGAGCTGGGTATCCGTGGGGGAGTCCGTGAAACGGACCCACCCCGCCCGGGCGAGGTGGAAGACAAACGACGGCCCGTCGGTATCGATGCAGACAAATTTTCCGAACCGCCGCACGCCGGCGACGGTGCAGCCCTCCAGCGCTGTGAACGGCGGATCCGCTGTCTTCAGGACGGCGAACGAAACGATCTGGACCTTCCGCACCACCGCTCCGCGAAGGTGCTCATCCAGGAAACCGGCCAGGCCTGCAACCTCGGGAAGTTCCGGCATGGTTTACCTGCGGTCAGCCTGGCTGTCAGGTGCGGCCGGCGCCTCAGGAACAGGTGAGCTGGCGGCGGAGTCCGTGGCTGCCTTCGCAGCCAAGGAACGCTCGGCACCTGCCTTCTTGAGCACCTTCATCTTTTTGCCGCGCTGCCGCCAGACCCTCCACAGGATCAGGCCAACCACAAAAATGACGGCGGCTGCGATGGCTGAGATCTGTGTCCACAGCGGGAACCAGGTTGCCTCTGTGCCAAGGATCCGCTGTCCGTTATGGGCGGCCTGCGAGCTGCCGAACATGATCCCGGCGGTCAGCAGATTCGGGGACGCGAGAGCCACAGCGGCAACGAGGATGGTCAGCTTCCAGGGCCAGCTCATGGATTTGCGTGTGGCCTGCCAGGCCACCAAGAGGGGGACGAACGTAAAAACGAACCCGTAAAACATCCCCACCAGGATGCCCGCCCCAAGATTGCCCTGGACCTGGTTGCGGATAACTTTCGCCCACCAGACCGGGAGGATGGCCGCAAAGGCAAAGTAAGCGATAGCGAGGACCACCAGCACCACCGCAACGAGGATGATCCGCGCAGCCCAGTTCGCCTTTTTCGCGGGCGATTCCTGTGCATGTGATCTCATGCGTCTCATCATGTCAGAATCTTCCTCGAACGCCCGTGGAGTTGTGCCTATACTTTCAGCGGCGGCTTGTTTTCCAGGCCCCGTTGACATTGGTGATTGACCCGATGAAAGGCCCCTGATGAGCAACATTCCCGAAGACCTGTCCTACACCGCCGAGCACGAGTGGGTATCCGCACCGGGCGCCGACGGCGTGGTCCGGGTGGGCATCACCGACTTCGCGCAGGACGCACTCGGAGATGTTGTCTATGCCCAGATGCCGGAAGCCGGCACCAAAGTCACCGCAAACGAAGTCGTGGGCGAAGTCGAATCCACCAAGAGCGTCAGCGACATCTATGCTCCGGTCAGCGGCGAAGTCGTGGCACGCAACGAATCCCTCGATACCGATTCGGCCTTGATCAACTCCGATCCGTACGGCGACGGCTGGCTGATCGAGATCCGGCTGGCAGAAGCGGACGCTGTGGAATCCTTGCTCAGTGCATCCGAGTACGAACAGCAGGTAGGCTGAAGCTAACGGGTTCATCCGGGCCGGCCAACGGGCGTCTTCGCACGTCAGTGGCCGGATCGGGGCCCGGCATCGGATCCGCGAGGCGGATCCGTCAGGGCAAAAGTTGATTGCAGGCGTGAGAGCTGCAGCGAAAGAGGAGGAATCCATGGTTGGCCACGAACAGGACCCTGCCGAAGGCGAGTACGGCACAGGTGCGGCCAGGGCTTCGGAGACCACCTCGATCCATCTCACCCCCGTCTCCGACGAACCCACCATCGCCCCCAAGCTGTCTACGGACGAGCGTTCATCCGTGGAGGCGCTGCCGGCCGGTTCCGCGCTCCTGGTGGCCCACAGCGGTCCGAACGCGGGTGCCCGCTTCCTGCTTGACACGGATACCACTACGGCCGGCCGTCATCCTGACGCCGACATCTTCCTTGATGACGTCACCGTCTCGCGGCGCCACGTCGAGTTCCGCCGCACTGCGCGGAGCTTTGAAGTGGTGGATACCGGCAGCCTCAACGGCACTTACGTCAACCACGACCGCGTGGACAGTGTTGAGCTAAAGTCCGGGAACGAAGTCCAGATCGGCAAGTTCCGACTCACCTTCTACCTGAGCCCTGCCCGCGCAGCAGGCCGCGCCTGATCCCGGGACACTTGCCTGTGGCAATGGCACAACCGGAACGCCGGGGGCCCCAAGTTTTGAACATCGGGGAAGTCCTCGCGCAACTCAGCGGCGACTTTCCGGGTATGACCGCGTCGAAAATCAGGTTCCTCGAGGAAAAGGGACTGATTAATCCGCGCCGTACTCCGGCCGGATACCGGCAGTACTCGGACAGTGACGTCGAACGTCTCCGTTTTGTGCTGGCACTGCAGCGGGACCAGTACCTTCCACTGAAAGTCATCAAGGACTACCTTGATGCGATCGACAGGGGAGAGCGGCCCGAGAACCTGCCGCCCGGCGTCGTGGTTTCGCCGCGGATCGTTTCGGATGAATTGGCCGTGGAGCTTCAGAACCGCGGCCGGAAATTCAGCGAGGAACAGCTGCGGACCGAGTCCGGCGCCAGCATTCCGTTACTCCAATCGCTGCTGAGCTTCGGGCTGATCAGCCACAGCAACGGCAAGTTCGACGAGCACGCCCTCCAAGTGGCCCGTGCCTGCGTGCAACTGGAGAGCCACGGCCTTGAGCCGCGCCACCTGCGGCCGTTCCAGGCCGCCGCGGAACGTGAATTCGGACTCGTGGAGCGCGCTGTTGCGCCGCTCGCGTCCCGGCGCGATTCTGCGTCACAGGCGCGGGCTGCTGAAGCGGCCCGCGAAATCAGCGACCTCTGCCTGGTCCTGCACCGGGCCCTGGTCCAGGACCGTATCTCACGTATGGACATCTGATGATCGAAGTGGAGATCGTAGGCGTTCGTATCGAACTGCCGTCCAACCAGCCGCTCGTCCTGCTGCGCGAGATCCACGGCGAACGGCACGTGCCCATCTGGATCGGGACTCCAGAGGCAAGTGCCATCGCCCTGGCCCAGCAAGGGGTAGTGCCTCCGCGCCCGATGACCCACGACCTCCTGGTGGACGTGGTGGAGTCCCTGGGCCATTCGGTTGTCAGCGTCAACATTGTGGCCGTTGAGGACAACATCTTTTATGGCCAGCTCCAGTTCGAGAACGGCACTACCGTCAGCTCACGGGCATCGGACGCCCTCGCGATCGCGTTGCGGGCCAAATGCCGCATCTGGTGTGCCGACTCCGTAATGGATGAAGCCGGAGTCCGTATCACCGAGCATGACGAGGGCGAGGACACTGACCCGGGCCCCACCGTGGACGAGGAGCGCGAACTGCGGCGCTTCCGTGAGTTCCTGGACGACGTGGAGCCCGAAGACTTCGACGGCTGAGGTCACGTTAAGGTTAAAGTTGAGCCTGAAAGTTCCGACACGCCTGCGCCAAGCGGCCTAGATCTTTGACCTTGGGGCGCAGCGGGCCTAACGTCGAAGGTATCAAGCTCCCATTGCTTACAGCAGCCGCGCAAGTCACACTGTAAAAGTACGACCCCCGCGAAATTACATGCATGGACTTCATGCGTGCACAGGCTGATGCAGTGGTCCCCGGGAGCTTATGACAAGGAGGATCCAGGTGAGTCCCAAAGGCGAAGCAGGCGGGCTGAAACAGCCCACAACGGCTGGTGTGGCTGTGCCCGCGAGCGGTGCCCAGGGCCTCCTGTTTACCGAAGACCTTCCCGTCCTGGACGAGGACGCCGGCTACCGCGGCCCCACGGCCTGCAAGGCTGCCGGCATCACGTACCGCCAACTGGACTACTGGGCACGCACCGGGCTTGTTGAACCCGCAGTCCGCGGAGCCGCAGGCTCCGGCTCGCAGCGACTCTACGGCTTCCGGGACATTCTGGTCCTCAAGGTAGTCAAGCGGCTGCTGGATACCGGCGTTTCCCTTCAGCAGATCCGCACGGCGGTGGAACACCTGCGCGAACGCGGCGTGGAGGATCTGGCACAGATCACGCTCATGAGCGACGGCGCGAGTGTCTACGAATGCACGTCCGCTGACGAGGTCATCGATCTTGTCCAGGGTGGCCAAGGCGTTTTCGGCATCGCCGTGGGCCGGGTTTGGCGCGAAGTCGAGGGCAGTCTGGCTTCCCTGCCGAGCGAACACGCCGTCGAACAGTCCTTTCCCGACGACGAGCTGAGCAAGCGGCGCGCTGCGCGCAAGATCGGCTGACAACAGGCTGACGCAACACAACAGAAGAGGCCACCCCCGGCGGGGGTGGCCTCTTCTTGTTGTCCGCGGAGCCTTTGGCTGCAGCCCGCGGACTACCGCTGCGTGCGGTTTCGCAGGCCGTTTCCGGTCGCCAGGAGGTTGACCAGGAGGGCGTCGAACAACGCAGCGGATGTCTTCGCGGATTCGCCGGGCCAGTGGTGTACGGGGTGGGCCGCACCCTGGATCTGCTGCCAGTTGGCCTGTTCGGGGATGCGCGGGCTCAATAGGAGGTCACCGAACATCGCTTCCATTTCCGCGAGCCGATAAGTGTGTTCGGAGGAACCCGTGCGCACGCGGTTGGCCACAATGCCTGCGGGGGACAGGTTCGGCGCGAATTCCTGCTTGAACAGCTGGATGGCGCGCATGGTCCGTTCCGTTCCCGCCACCGAGAACAGTCCCGGCTCGGCCACGAGCGCCACCTTGTCACTCGCGGACCAGGCCATCCGGGTCAGCCCGTTCAGCGACGGCGGGCAGTCAATGAGGACCAGCTCGTAGCGGTCGGCGCCAGCCAGGACCGCGGAAAGCCTGCGGAGGTCCCGACGGCCAAGGTCCGGGCGGTCGTAGATGCCGGTGTACGCCGAACCCACGGCGACGTCCAGCACGGCCGGTCCGGATCCGTTGGCATGCGCCCGTGCCGTCCAGGAGCTGCCCGCGACATTGTCTGCCAGTTTGGCCCGGCGGGGGCTCTTGAGCATCCTGCCGATGTCCAGCTGGTCGCCGGCCTGGACCCCCAGAGCAGTGGTCGCGTCCGCATGGGGATCGAGGTCCACCACCAGTGTGGGGATGCCCGCGGCAAGCGCCGCAGACGCCAATCCTGTGGTGACGGACGTCTTGCCGACTCCGCCCTTGAGGCTGCTGATGCTGACTACTTGCACTTGTGAGACCAAAACCTAACGCCGGCTGCCGTGTTGGGGGTAATGTTTGCTCCGGCACTGCCGAAGCCGGCGGCTCGAGCCGCCTTACTCATCATATGTGGCTGCGCCGGTGAATCCCGTCTTATGGGGACGCGGCATGGCACGGCGATGGTATGGGTGGCCGGTTCTGCCAGCCTCTGTCGATGCACGCGGGACATGACGGAAGCTTCTGTGACTGTGGCCACAATGATTTGTATTTCTAAGCGCGGGTCTTAGACACTGTGACCACTTACCGATACACCCGCAATGATGCAGGAGAATTATGTTTTCCAAGATTCTGGTGGCCAACCGCGGCGAAATCGCGATCAGGGCCTTCCGTGCCAGCTACGAGCTGGGCGCTAAGACCGTTGCTGTCTTCCCCAATGAGGACCGAAACTCGATCCACCGCCAGAAGGCCGATGAGGCATATCTGATCGGCGAAGTGGGGCATCCCGTCCGGGCCTACCTGGATGTTGCCGAGGTAGTCCGTGTCGCCAAGGAGTCCGGCGCCGACGCCATCTACCCCGGCTACGGCTTTCTTTCGGAAAACCCCGATCTGGCCCGCGCCGCCCAGGAAGCGGGCATCACCTTCGTTGGCCCGCCGGCTGAGGTGCTTGAGCTGGCCGGCAACAAGGTGGCAGCACTGAAGGCTGCCCGTGAGGCCGGTGTTCCGGTCTTGAAATCGAGTGAACCCTCGAAGGACATGGATGAGCTGATCGCGGCAGCCGACGAGATCGGTTTCCCCATCTTCGCCAAGGCCGTCGCCGGCGGCGGCGGACGT
The DNA here is from genome assembly GCF_054510915.1 of Pseudarthrobacter arbutini. Lineage (NCBI taxonomy): Bacteria > Bacillati > Actinomycetota > Actinomycetes > Micrococcales > Micrococcaceae > Pseudarthrobacter > Pseudarthrobacter arbutini. Next base: position 37,872 of record NZ_JBTNDQ010000005.1, read on the forward strand.
GGCATGCGCCGCGTCGACACGAGGGAAGCCCTTCCCGAGGCCCTGCAGGCCGCCATGCGCGAAGCCGATGCGGCATTCGGTGACCCCACCATGTTCCTGGAGCAGGCGGTGCTCCGCCCGCGCCACATCGAGGTGCAGATCCTGGCCGACGCCGAGGGTAACGTCATCCACCTCTTCGAACGTGACTGCTCCATCCAGCGCCGTCACCAGAAAGTCATTGAGATCGCCCCAGCGCCCAACCTGGACGAAGGCATCCGCCAGGCCCTATACCGTGACGCGGTGAAGTTCGCCAAGGCCCTGAACTACGTCAACGCCGGAACCGTGGAGTTCCTGGTGGACACCGTCGGCGAACGCGCCGGCCAGCACGTCTTCATCGAAATGAACCCCCGCATCCAGGTCGAACACACCGTCACTGAGGAAGTGACGGACGTTGACCTGGTGCAGGCACAGCTTCGGATCGCTTCCGGCGAGACCCTCGCGGACCTCGGCCTCTCCCAGGAGACGGTTCAGCTTAAGGGCGCAGCGCTGCAGTGCCGCATCACCACCGAGGACCCGGCCAACGGGTTCCGGCCCGACGTCGGGAAGATCACTGGCTACCGCTCCGCCGGCGGCGCCGGTGTAAGGCTCGACGGCGGCACTGTGTACTCGGGTGCCGAAATCAGCCCGCACTTCGATTCCATGCTCGTGAAGCTGAGCTGCCGCGGCCGCGACTACCCGGCCGCCGTGGCCCGCGCCCGCAGGGCCCTCGCGGAGTTCCGCATCCGTGGTGTGTCCACCAACATTTCCTTCCTCCAGGCCGTGCTCGACGACGCCGACTTCGTTGCCGGCAACGTGGCCACGAACTTCATCGACGAGCGTCCGCAGCTGCTGAAGGCCCGGGTCTCCGCCGACCGCGGCACCAAGCTCCTGACCTGGCTGGCCGAAGTCACGGTCAACAAGCCCAACGGCGAGCTGACCGTGCACTCGGATCCGGCCGCCAAACTCCCGGCCGTTGGGGACCAGCAGGCAGCGCCGGGATCGCGCCAGCGCCTCCTGGAGCTTGGCCCCGAAGGCTTCGCCAAGGCCCTGCGTGAGCAGACCGCCGTGGCCGTCACCGACACCACCTTCCGCGATGCCCACCAGTCCCTGCTGGCCACCCGCGTGCGTACCCGCGACCTCGTGGCCGCCGGCCCCGCGGTCACAGCCCTCCTGCCGGAACTCCTGTCCGTTGAGGCCTGGGGCGGCGCCACCTACGATGTGGCCCTGCGCTTCCTCGGCGAGGACCCCTGGGACCGCCTGGCCGCCCTGCGGAAGGCGCTGCCCAACGTCTGCCTGCAGATGCTGCTGCGTGGCCGGAACACGGTGGGCTACACGCCGTACCCGGAAGAGGTGACGGTGGCTTTCGTCAACGAGGCCGCTGCCACCGGTATCGATATTTTCCGCATCTTCGATGCCCTGAACGACGTGAACCAGATGGCCCCGGCCATCCGCGCCGTCCGGGCCACCGGCACTGCGGTAGCCGAGGTAGCACTGTGTTACACCGGCGACATGCTGAACCCGGACGAGAAGCTGTACACGCTGGACTACTACCTGGAACTGGCCCAGCGGATTGTGGATGCCGGCGCGCACATCCTGGCCATCAAGGACATGGCCGGGCTGCTCCGCCCGGCAGCGGCCGCCAAGCTCGTTGCCGCACTGCGCGAACGCTTCGACCTCCCGGTCCACCTCCACACGCATGACACGGCAGGCGGCCAGCTGGCCACCCTGCTGGCGGCAGTTGACGCCGGCGTGGACGCTGTTGACGTTGCCGCCGCTTCGCTGGCCGGGACAACCAGCCAGCCGTCCGCCTCCGCCCTGGTGGCGGCGCTGGCGCACACCCCGCGTGACACCGGCTTGAGCCTTGACGCAGTCAGCTCCCTTGAGCCGTACTGGGAAGCCGTGCGCCGCGTCTACGCGCCGTTCGAGTCAGGCCTGCCAGGCCCCACCGGCCGCGTCTACCAGCACGAAATCCCGGGCGGCCAGCTGTCAAACCTGCGCCAGCAGGCCATGGCGCTGGGTCTGGGGGAGCGCTTCGAGGCGATCGAGGACATGTACACCGCGGCGGACCGGATCCTGGGCCGCCTGGTGAAGGTCACGCCGTCGTCCAAGGTGGTGGGCGACCTCGCCCTGCACCTCGTGGGCCTCAACGCAGATCCGGCGGACTTCAACGAAAACCCGCAGAACTACGACATCCCGGACTCCGTCATCGGCTTCCTGTCCGGCGAACTTGGCGACCCGCCCGGAGGATGGCCGGAACCTTTCCGCACCAAGGCGCTCCAGGGCCGCAGCATCAAGGTCCGCGACGTTGACCTCAGCCCCGAGGACAGCGCCGCGCTCCAGGGTGATTCCAAGACCCGCCAGAGCACGCTGAACCGCCTGCTCTTCGAGGGCCCCACCAAGGATTACCTCAAGAGTGTGGAGACGTACGGCAACATTTCCGTCCTCGACACCCGCGACTACCTTTATGGCCTTCAGCGCGGCGCCGAGCACGAGATCCAGCTGGAGAAGGGTGTCCGGCTGATCGCCTCGCTGGAAGCCGTTTCCGAGCCCGATGAAAAAGGCATGCGCACGGTCATGTGCACCTTGAACGGCCAGTCCCGCCCCGTTGTGGTCCGTGACCGCTCCGTGGTGAGCAACGTCAAGGCCGCCGAGAAGGCAGACCCGGCCCAGCCCGGCCACGTCGCCGCACCGTTCGCCGGCGCCGTCACCGTGACCGTCAAGGCCGGCGACACGGTCAACGCCGGTGACACTGTGGCCACCATCGAAGCGATGAAGATGGAAGCTTCCATCACGACGCCGGTGGCAGGCAAAGTCTCGCGGCTCGCCATTTCAGCGGTGGAGCAGGTGCAGGGCGGGGACCTCCTCCTGGTCGTCGAGTAGACCCTACAAACAACGCGGGGTCACTTCCCGCCCATCCGAGTGCATCGGAGGGGCGGGAAGTGACCCCGCGTTGTTGTTTGCTTGGGACGGATATCCGCTAGCCGCGCGGCGCGCCGTACATTTCCTCGATGACTGTCTCGAAGTCCTTCATCACCTGGGCCCGCTTCACCTTCATGGACGGCGTCAGGTGGCCGGAAGCTTCCGTGAAGTCCGAAGCGACGATCCGGAATGACTTGATGGCTTCCGCCTGCGACACCGAGGCGTTGGCATGCGTGATCAGGTCCTGCACGGCGGCCTTGACCACCGGGTTCTCGACGGCTTCGTCGAGCGTGGTGGTGGCCGGCAGTCCGTGCCGCTGGAGCCAGCCCGGCAGGGCCTCCTGGTCCAGGGTCACCAGGGCGCCGATGAACGGCCGGTTGTCACCCACCACCAGGACCTGGGAGACCAGCGCATCCGCCCGGATCTGGTCCTCCAGCAGGGCCGGAACCACGTTCTTACCGCCGGCCGTGACAATGATTTCCTTCTTGCGGCCGGTGATCCACAGGAAGCCGCTCTCGTCGAGCCGTCCGATGTCGCCGGTGCGGAACCAGTCATCGGCAAACGTATCCGCCATCAGGTCATCGCGCTTGTAGTAGCCGCGCATCACACAGACGCCCTTGGCCAGGATCTCGCCGTCTTCGGCGATCCTGACGGAGTTGCCCGGCAGGGGCTTCCCCACGGAACCGATCTTGATCAAGGCCGGCGTGTTGACCGAAATCGGGGCGGTGGTCTCGGTCAGGCCATACCCTTCAAGGATCTGCAGGCCGATGCCCTGGAAGAAGTGGCCCAGCCGTTCGCCGAGCGGACCGCCGCCGGACACAGCATGGGCCACGTTCCCGCCCATCGCAGCGCGCAGCTTGCCGTAAACGAGTTTGTCGAACACTGTGTGCTTGAGTTTCAGCCCCAGGCCAACGTGCCCGGCCTGGCGGGCTTTGGAGAACGCGATGGCGGTCTCCGTGGCCTTGTGGAAGATGGCACCCTTGCCGCCGTCCTCTGCCTTTGTCAGGGCCGAGTTGTACACCTTTTCGAAGACGCGCGGCACGGCCAGGATGAACGTGGGCTGATAGCTCTGCAGGTCAGCCAGCAGGTTCTTGATGTCGGGGGTGTGCGCCACGGTGGCCCCGGCGGCCACGGCCAGCACCGAAATGAACCGGGCAAAGACGTGCGCCAAAGGCAGGAACATGATGGTTTTTGCCTGCTCGTTGACCACGTCGCCAAGCAGTGCGAGGGCGTTGTCGGACAGCTCAACGAAGTTGCCGTGGGTCAGCTCGCAGCCCTTGGGCCGGCCGGTGGTGCCGGAGGTGTAGATCAGCGTGGCAATGTCACTGAGCCGCGCCGATGAGCGGCGGGCCTCAAGGTCGGCGTCGCTGACGTCCCGGCCGGCCTCACGGACGGCGTCCAGTCCGCCACCTTCGAGCTGCCAGACGTGCTGGAGGGCGGTGAGGCCTTCCGAGGTGGCCGCCTGCCGGATGATGTCCTCGTGGTGGGCAGCCTCGCCGAAGGCGGCCACTGCACCGGAGTCACCGAGGTTCCAGGCAACCTGCGACGGCGATGAGGTCTCGTAGATGGGCACTGAGACGGCACCGGCGAACCAGATGGCGAAGTCGATGAGGGCCCACTCGTAGCGCGTGCGGGACATGATCCCCACCCGGTCTCCGGCTCCCACGCCGCTGGCCATCAGGCCCTTCGCAAGGGCTGAGACGTCCGCCAGGAAGTCTGTGGCGGTGACGTCCCGCCAGGCGCCTGCGGAGTCCAGCCGCGAGAAGAGCGCAGGGTTGCTGGGCTTGGCTGCCTGCCGAAGCAAGAGATCGGTGATGTTGGTTTCCGGTGGGACAACAACCAGGGGCGGAACACTGAATTCGCGCACTATAGCTCCTTTGATATCCATAGACCCGCACAGGGTATGCCTAAAGACTAATACGCCTGGGACGTGGCCGTGCAGAAACAAACCTACTGGCCAGTAACATATGAGTCAAAGAGGAGGGGGGAAGCCATGGGCCCGGCCTCCGGCGCTGCCCGCCCGGTGCGCCCTAGAATGAAGCACTATGTACGAAACGCCCCCCCGCGAGCCAGCCGCTCCGCCCCGACGCCCGGCTCCCTGGCGGCGGCGGCCGCTGGCCTTGAGGGCCCGGCCCCGGCAGGTGGAAACGTTCCGCGAGCACCTGCGGCTCGGGCGCAAGGGGCTGGCAATCGGCATCGACATCGGCGGCACCAAGGTCGCCGCCGGCGTGGTGGACGCCGACGGAAGGATCCTGAGCGAGGCCCGGCGGTCCACCCCCGGCAGCGACCCGCGTGCAGTAGAGCAGGTCATCGTAGAGCTCGTGGACGAACTCGGAGCCGGTCACAGGGTCTGGTCAGTAGGCATCGGTGCGGCCGGTTGGATGGATCTGGACGGCGGAACCGTGCTTTTCAGTCCGCACCTCGCCTGGCGCAACGAGCCGTTGCGCGCAAACCTGCAGCGGCTGCTGCGCCGGCCTGTGCTGCTGACGAACGACGCCGACGCCGCGGCCTGGGCGGAATGGCGCTTTGGTGCGGGCCAGGGCGAGGACAGGCTGGTGTGCATCACCCTCGGGACCGGCATCGGCGGCGCCATGGTGATGGACGGGCGGGTGGAGCGCGGCCGGTTTGGTGTCGCCGGCGAATTCGGCCACCAGATCATCATGCCCGGAGGGCAGCGTTGCGAGTGCGGCAACCGGGGCTGCTGGGAGCAGTACGCGTCGGGCAACGCCCTGGGCCGGGAAGCGAGGATTCTGGCGCGTGCCAATTCGCCGGTAGCGCAGGAACTGCTGGCCACTGTCGGCGGTGACGCGGAGCAGATCACCGGGGCGATTGTTACCGAGCTGGCACTCGCCGGCGATGCGGCCTGCCGCGAACTCCTGGATGAAGTGGGCGAATGGCTGGGCCTGGGATTGGCGAACCTCGCGGCCTCATTGGATCCGGGGCTGTTTGTGATCGGCGGGGGACTTTGCTCGGCAGGGGACCTGCTGGTGGAGCCTGCCCGTAAAGCATTCGCGCGGAACCTTACCGGCCGCGGGTTCCGTCCGGCGGCCGGCATCGAGCTGGCAGCGCTCGGACCCAACGCGGGTCTTATCGGCGCAGCCGACCTGTCCCGCGTCAGCAGCCGCATGCGGTGACGGACGCACTTCAGACGCGGGCGCCGTCGTCGTTCTCGTCTTTTTCCTGGGGCAGCTTCATGATGAGGTAAACCACGGCAAGGATGAACACCGCCACTATGCCCACAATCGCCAGCAGCGGCGCGGACCGCCAGAACATGACGGCCAGCAGCAAGGCAAGGGGCGCACCAATTGCGCCAAGCCAGGCAAGCATGGTCAGGGGATCCGTCCCGGCAAGGCTTGGCGGTTCCTCCGGAACGAAGTCCCCGGCGTCGTCCTCCGCGGCATAGTCACGCGGGCCGAAGGCGGCGGTGCCGCCCTGGCCGTAACCGCCGGTCCCCTCGCCGGCGTCGACCTGCCCGCCGTCACCAGCGCCCGGCGTCGCCGCCTGCCGTTCGGCTGCGGACAGTTCGGTGGGGGCTGTTCCCGCCAGACCCAGCGGATCAAAGTCGCGGAACGTCGCGGACCTGCCGGACCCGGCCACGGCCTCCGGGCCGGCCGGACCAGGAGTTTCAGGGTCAGTGCCCGTGGCGTCAGGGCCCGGGGAGGCGGCGATGCCCGGGTCCGCTGTGCCGGTAGGGGTGGCAGGTTTCTCTTCGAGCCGGGCCACGAGGTCCAGCCACACAGCATCGTCCTGGTTTGCGCTCTGGTCCGGCGAGCCGGAGTCGGGCCTATTCATGGGCGGTGCCCTCCTGGACCTGGGCTGCTGCCGTGCCGGCAACCACCGCCCGGATGAAGTCGGCGGACCCCTGGAAGATCTCCTCGGCGTCGTTATCCAGTGTTGCCACGTGGTAGCTGTTCTCCAGGGTGGTCAGTGTGAGCGGAGCGTTGGTCAGGCCGCGGCGCAGCGCTGCCACACTCGTGTCTGAAACCACGTGGTCCACAGTGGACCGGAAGACCCGGACAGGCGCGGTGATGCGGGGGAGCAGCCGGATGGTGTCCTTGAACATCTTGTTCAGCTCATGGGCCGCGGCTACGGGCGTTCGCGGGTAGGCGCCCTCGTCCATCCCGGGCTTGAGGATGTCGTTGGCAATGGCCGGGGTGCTCTTCAGGACCAGCTTCAGGATGCCGGCCAGTGGAGCGCGGGGATCATCAATCACCAGTCCGGGGTTCACCACGATCACTCCGGCCACGGGCCGGGTGGCGGCAATTCTCAGGGCCAGGGCACCGCCCATGCTCAGCCCGGCGACGAAGACGTGGTCGCAGTGGGCGTCCAACTCCAGGTAGGCGTCGTCCAGGGCGCCGTGCCACTGCGGCCAGCGCGTGCGCGCAAGGTCCTGCCAACTGGTGCCGTGCCCGGGCAGTAGCGGCATGCGTACGGCGAAGCCGGCGTCGGCAAGCGACTGGGCCCACGCGCGCAGCCCGTGCGGACTGCCCGTGAATCCGTGTGAGAGGACCACCCCGATCCGGGCTCCATCGCCGTTGACGGTGCTGCTGAAAGGGCTGTGGTCCGGTACGCCGGTCATGAAGTCTCCGAGGTGGTGTGAGGTGTGGCCGCGGTTCGGGCTGACGGTGCAGTGCTGGGTGTATTGGCAAGGAAGAAGGCGCTGGAACGGGCAAAAATCTCGGGCGCATCAACATCCAGGGTGGCCACGTGACCGCTGTTGTGCAGGTCCACTACCTCCACCAGCCGGGGGCCCAAACGCTGCCGCAACATCAGGAGTGAGGTGGCCGGCACCACGACGTCCGACTGGGACTTGAATACCTGCACCGGGGCGGTGACCTGGTGTAGCCCGCGGGTGGCTGTGCCGAAAAGCTTCTTGAGCTCGTGCACGGCTGCCAACGGAGTCCGTGAGTAGTCGCCGTCATTGGTGACGTCCGCCGTCGGCTGTTCCTCCTGAATGGGCAGCGTGGTGCGCTGGAAGTACTTGAGAACTCCGATGACCCGCACGCGGCGGTCGTAGAAGCTGAGTCCGGGATTCACCAAAGAGACGCCAGCCACGGGATGCCTGGCGGCAGTCAGCAGCGCAATGGCGCCGCCCATCGAGAGGCCGGCCACAAAACACTGCTCTGTCCGGGCGCTCAGCTGCAGGTACGCCGATTCGAAAGTCCCGTACCAGTCACGCCAGTTCGAGCGGGCGAGCTGCCGCCAATCCGTACCGTGGCCGGGCAGGAGCGGCACCGACACGGCGAATCCTTGGGCGGCGAGGTCCTCTGCCCAGGGCAGGACGCTGAGCGGGCTGCCGGTAAAGCCATGGCAGATTGCAATCCCGGTAGTGGCATTGGGTCCGTGGCCGGGGTAGCTGAAAGCGGCAGGCCGGGGCGCGATGCTGCTTTCTGTCATAACACCATCGTGTCATTGTTCTCGACAAATCTCACTAGAGTAGGGTTGCACGGGAGTGCCCGCCCGGCCCGACGAAGGGCCGGCCGGCCGGCTTCCGGAGAGGTTCGTCACGTGTTCTATTGGGTCATGAAGAGGATCTTCCTGGGGCCGGTGCTGCGGCTCCTTTTCCGCCCCTGGGTCAAGGGTCTGGACAATGTTCCAGCGCAGGGCGCGGCAATTATCGCCTCAAACCACCTGTCTTTCTCCGACTCCATCTTTATGCCGCTGATGGTCCGCAGGCCGGTTGTTTTCCTGGCCAAGTCCGAGTACTTCACCGGCTCAGGCATCAAAGGCAGGCTGACGGCCATGTTCTTCAGGCTCACCAACCAGCTGCCCATGGACAGGTCCGGGGGCGCGGCATCGGCTGTTTCGCTCAACGCCGGCATGGATGTCCTGATAAGCGGGGGACTGCTGGGCATCTACCCTGAAGGGACCCGCAGCCCCGACGCTCGCCTCTACCGGGGCAAAGTGGGCGTCGCCAAGCTGGCCCTGCAGGCTGGTGTGCCCGTGATTCCCGTGGCCATGATCGGCACGGACAAGGTTCAGCCCATCGGCAAGCGGATGCCGAACATCCGGCGCATCGGCATGATTTTCGGTGCGCCCTTGGATTTCAGCCAGTACGCAGACCAGGCGGAGGACCGGCTGGTCCAGCGCAAGGTCACCGACGAAATCATGTTCGAGCTGATGCGGCTATCCGGCCAGGAGTACGTGGACGAGTACGCCGCCGTGGTGAAGCTCCGCCTTACGGGCGCAGCAGCCACCGAGGCTGGGGGCGCCACCGCGAAACGCGCCGATCCTGACGGCGGTGCTGAGGGCACTGATGCCGAGGGTAAGGACCCGGCAGCGGGCTGACTGTGACGCCGCTCTCGGTACGCGTGACGGTCAGGTGTCCTGAAGCCAGCCGCGCACATTAGTCTTAGATAGTGACTGAGCTATCTGCAAAACCTGCCTTTTCGCTGTCCAGCACCGCCCAGAGCGGAGCAGCCAATTATCCTGGCCTCGATGATTGGCGTGACCTTCCCGTTTCCCAGCAGCCCAGCTGGCAGGACAAGGACGTTTTCGACGCGTCTGTCGGGGAGCTTTCCGTGCTCCCGCCGCTGGTTTTCGCCGGCGAAGTGGACGTTCTCCGGGAACGGCTGGCGGCTGCAGCGGAGGGCAAAGCCTTCCTGCTGCAAGGTGGCGACTGTGCTGAGACCTTTGAAGCGGCAACAGCGGATAAGATCAGCGCCCGGGTCAAGACCATCCTCCAGATGGCAGTGGTGCTCACCTACGGCGCAGCGATGCCAGTCATCAAGATGGGCCGAATGGCCGGCCAGTTCGCCAAGCCCCGCTCTTCCAACGACGAGACCCGCGACGGCGTGACCCTCCCGGCGTACCGCGGCGACATCGTCAACGGCTACGAGTTCACTCCCGAGTCCCGTGGCCATGACGCCGCCCGGATGCTCAAGGCCTACCACACGTCCGCCTCCACCCTGAACCTCATCAGGGCCTTCACACAGGGCGGCTTCGCGGACCTCCGCTCCGTGCACCAGTGGAACAAGGGCTTCACCGAAAACCCGGCGCACGCCCGTTACGAATCCCTGGCCCGTGACATCGACCGCGCCATCAAGTTCATGGCGTCCTGCGGGGCTGATTTCGAAGCACTCAAGCGAGTGGAATTCTTCGCCAGCCACGAGGCCCTGCTGCTGGACTACGAGCGCGCACTGACCCGCATCGATTCGCGGACGGGTTTCCCGTATGACACCTCGGCGCATTTCCTCTGGATCGGGGAGCGTACGCGCGAGCTTGACCACGCGCACGTTGACTTCCTCTCACGCGTCCGGAACCCCATTGGCGTGAAGCTGGGCCCGTCGACAACCGGCGACGACGCCCTCCGCCTCATCGACAAGCTGGATCCCGAGCGGGAGCCGGGCAGGCTGACGTTCATCACGCGTATGGGCGCGGGCAATATCCGCGGGAAGCTTCCCGCCATTGTGGAGAAGGTGACCGCCTCCGGCGCCAAGGTTCTCTGGGTCACCGATCCGATGCACGGCAACACCGTCACCTCGCCCAACGGCTACAAGACCCGGAACTTCGACGACGTCATTGACGAAGTACGCGGGTTCTTCGAAGTCCACCATGCTTTGGGCACGGTTCCCGGTGGCCTCCACGTGGAGATGACCGGTGACGACGTCGCCGAATGCCTGGGCGGTGCCGATCCGGTGGACCAGGAAGCGTTCCTCGACAAGTACGAGTCGGTCTGCGATCCGCGCCTGAACCACATGCAGTCCCTGGAAATGGCGTTCCTGGTGGCCGGAGCACTGGCCAAGCACTGAGCGCTCTACGCGGAGTCGGACGTCCCCGGTGGTGTGGCCGGCAGACCGCCGGCTACACCACTGTCAGGGTGACGACGGAGCCTTCAGGCACCTTCTTCTTCACCGGGTCCTGATCCCGTACCGTGCCGAAGAAGCCGCCGAGGATATTGTTCACCCGTACCTCGAAGCCCAGCGCACGCAGCGCTTCTTCGGCTTCCTTGGCTTGTTTCCCGATGAAGCTGGGGACTTCGACGAGCCTCGGTCCGTCTGAAATGGTCAGCGTCACCAGGCCACCCTTGGTCAGGGCGCCGGTCGCAGGCGACTGCGCGGCAACCGACCCCTTGGGCACCTTGGGATCGTTGACTTTGTCCTTCGCGACATCGGCCTTGAGCCCGGCCGCCTTAATGGCGTCGACGGCGGCGTCCTCCTCCAGCCCGACGACTGACGGAACGGGGATCGGCTGCGGGCCCTTGGAGACGGACAGGGCTACCGGAGTGCCATGGCGCGCCGGGGTTCCTGCGGCGGGATCCTGGGCCAACACAACGCCGGCGGCAACGGCGTCATCAAATTGTTCAGTGACGGTACCTAGCGCCATTTCGGCCTGGTTCAGTGCATCTTTAGCGTCGTCGAGCGTTCCGCCGGTCAGTTTCGGGAGTTCGAACAGTTGCGGTCCCTTGGAAACAAACAGGGACACGAGCTGGAACTTCCTGGTCTCTGTGCCGGCAGTCGGGTCGGAGCCCACAACGAGGCCGGACGGAACGTCGTCGTCAAAGACATCGTTGGTACGCGACTGGAACCCCGCCTCGCTCAGCAGTTGCTGGGCCTGGGCCACTGACTTGTTGGCGACCGCCGGAATGGTGCCCGGCGACCCGGGGCCCATGCCGAAGAACCAGCCGGCTCCTGTGGCAAGCAACGCGATGATGACCAGGACCACCACCCAGAGGGCGCCGCGGCGCCGCGGGTTCCCCTCCCGCAGACTCCGGACCGGGGTCGCCGCAGCCCGGGACCTTGTCTTCTCGTCCTCCCTGTCGAGCTTGCGGCGGGCGCGTTTGCTGAGGGGGGTCGCTGCCGGGACGGCGTCTTGAGCATCTGGCCTGTAGTGCGCTTCCGGCCGGAACTGTTGGCCTGGCCGGTAGTCGGCGTCGGGCGGATACAGGGCATGCGGAGCGTGCGGTGGGTGCTGTGGCTGCGGCCGGGAGAAGGACGACATCACGGCGGTGGGGTTGTTGGTGCGGGCGATGATCTCGGTCTGGTTCTGCTGGCCTTCCGGGGTCGCGGCAGGCGGCCTGAGGTCCAGTTCGGCATCCGTGAGGTTGGTCCGGATGTGGCGGAGTTCCTGCAACAGGGCGTTGCCGTCCACCGGGCGGTTCTCGGGATCGTTTGCGGTGCACCACTGGACGAGTTCATCCACCTCGGCGGCGAGGCCAGGCACCAAGGCCGACGGCGGACCGACCGTTTCATTCACGTGCTTGTACGCAACCTGGATGGGGACCTCGCCGTCGTACGGCTGCTGGCCGGTCAGCATCTCATAGAGCATGATGCCCACCGAATAGATATCACTCCGGGTGTCAGCCTGCTTTCCCAGCACAAGCTCGGGGGAAAGGTAACCGACCGTACCGATCAGCGTCCCGGTGCTCGTTGACGTCGTTACCGCCCGGGCCAGTCCAAAGTCGCCGATCTTGATCCGGCCGTCGTCGGCAATCAGGACGTTCTCCGGTTTCACATCCCGGTGGATAAGCCCCGCTGCATGGGCCGCGCCGAGGCCCTGCACTACCGGATCAATCAGGGCAAGGGCCAGGCGGGGAGGCAGCGCACCTTTGGATCTGATGACGTCCCGGAGGGTGTGACCCTTGATGTGTTCCATGACCAGATAGGCCGTCTGGCCGTCGTTACCCTGGTCCAGGACTCCCACCACATGGGCGTGGGACAGCTTCGCGGCGGCTTTCGCCTCGCGGCCCAGCCGGTCCAGGAACGTCTCGTCGGTGGCGAGGTGGGGATGAAGGACCTTCAGGGCAACATCGCGTTCCAGCCGAAGGTCCGTTGCCAGATATACGGTGGACATGCCGCCGCGCGCGAGTTTGGAGCGGACGGCGTAGCGGTTGTCCACCAGCGTTCCAACGAGACGGTCTGACACTTGTTCCTGCACCCTACGATACTAATCCCGCATGGAAAAGGGTCCGAACCGACGTGCGGTCCGGACCCTTATCGTTACCCCCCCCCGGGCCGGCGTCAGCAGGCATGGGGGACAGTGGCGCGGTGGCTCTTTAGCCGAAGTTCTTCTGGTGCGCCTTGATGGCAGCTACGTAAACCTTGGTGTCGTCGTACATGCCGTACTTGCTGACAGAGTACTGGCCCTGGTAGTACCCCGCAATTGCTGTGTCGAGGTCCTTGCTGGTGGCGATAAGCCGTTTGATGATCGCCACGCCGGCCGTCGCGTTGTCGTAGGGGTCCAGCAGATTCAGCTTCCGCCCTACGAGGTCTGAGGCCCACTGCCCGGAGGACGGGATGACCTGCATCGTGCCGATCGCGTTGGCAGGTGAAACCGCACGCTGGTTAAAGCCGGACTCCTGGTGCGCGAAGGCCAGGGCCAGGGTGGGGTCCACTCCCATCTGGCGTGCCGTGTCAGCCACAATTGCGCGCATCTCGGCCCGGGACGGTACGGGAGAGGCGTTCAGCAAGGCCTTGTTCTCGTTGGCAGAGCTCACAACGGCAGCGGGGTAGGTGAAACCCAGGAAGGAGCTCGGCACCAGCGGGGCGGCGGGGGCCGCCGGGGCGGCCGGGGCGGACGAAGCGGGCTGAATGGAGGCGCCGGGAATCACCAGCTTGTTGCCGGGGTAGATGACAGTAGTCATGCTCAGCTGGTTGGCCGCCAGAATGTCCGAGAGCTTGACGCCGTGCCGGGAGGCGATCGCGGACAGGGTGTCGCCGGCCTTGATCGTGTATGAACCGCCGGGAGCAGGTGCAGCAGGCGCGGGAGCCGGCGCTGCGGGAGCGGAAGAAGGCTGCACGGCCGAAGCCGGTGCAGCCGGGGCTGCGGGAGCACCTGCGCCGACTTTGATCTTCTGGCCGGGGTAGATGATGGAGCGCATGTTCAGGCCGTTCCAGCCGAAAATGTCCGACAGGCTGGCGTTGTGCCGGGCCGCGATGGCGCCGAGCGTATCGCCGGACTTTACGGTGTAGCTGCCTCCGGCGTTGGCCGGAGCGGCCGCGGCAGGGGCCGCAGGAGCCGGGGCGGGGGCGGAACCCGTGCCCGACAGCTTGATCTTCTGGCCGGGGTAGATGATGGTGTTCGGCTGGAGGTTGTTGAGCTTAAGGACCTCGTATGTGTCCAGCCCGAATTTGCCGGCGATTCCGCTGATGGTGTCTCCCCGGGCAATAGTGTATTCCGCGGGAGCCACCGGCTGCATGGGCTGGAAGGCAGCCGGAATGGTAGTGGAAACCGAGGCCGCCGGGATCAGGGCAGCCTTAGGTTCGGCTGCCTGGGCCTTCATCGCGGCGGCAAGGGTTGCCGGGATAGCGCGGGCAGGGGCCTCTGCGGCAGCAGGCTGGGCGAGGGCCAACGACGACAGGACAACCGCAGGAAGCGCTGCTGTGGTGACAGCAATCATAGGCAGGCTCTGCCTGGAGGGCTGCTTTGGCGAGCGGGACGTCGTCATGGAAAGAATCCTCTTCTTCAACTGCCGGGGCGGGAGATGCGATGTGACTATTGATACTAGTGTTACTTAAGTTATTGATGTTTCAAATGTGATCTATGTGAATCTCTCACGAAAATTCGCATAGCACAAGAATTCCGCCCCACGCAGAATAAAGAGTTTTATGGAGTGTCGCGTGATTCGCGGCAGTGGCGGCCAATCCCGACTAGGCGGCAGGGCTCCGGCCGTGGCAACCTTGATCCGTGAGTAACGTAGAAAGCCTTGTGGGCGAGTGGCTGCCCCTGCCGGATGTCGCGCAGTTGTTGGACGTTTCGATTACGAGAGTCCATGGCCTTATTGATGAACGCGCTTTGGCGGCCCTGCGGGTCGGGGAGCGCCGGATACGTTCAGTTCCGGCCGCGTTTATCCTGGACGGCCAGGTTGTCGACAGCCTCAAAGGGACCATTGTGGTCCTGGCGGACGCCGGCTATTCCGACGAGGATCTCATCGTCTGGCTGTTTACCCCCGACGAGTCGCTCCGCGGCCGGCCGATTGATGCATTGCGGGAAGGCCGCAAGACGGAAATCAGGCGCCGGGCCCAGACCCTGGCCTGGTAAGCAGCACAAAGGGCCCGGACAACGCCGGGCCCGCGGACGTGGCCAAGACGGGCGCCAACGTCAGGATGCGCGGCTGACCGTCGCTTCCGCCAGCTTCCGCAGGGCAGTCTTGGGCAGTTCTTCCAGCGGCAGCTGTTCCAGTGCGTCATACGCCGCGGCGCCAAATTCGTTGATCAGCACTTCAGTGGCCTGAAGCGCCCCCGACTCTTCGATGATCCGGCGGATCTCGGCCACATCGGCGTCGCCCAGGTCAGGGCTGCCCAGCTTCGCATCGATAAACGCCGATTCGGCGGTTGATGCCTGGCCCAGCGCGAGGGCAATGAGTACGGTCCGCTTGCCTTCGCGGAGATCGTCACCTGCAGGCTTGCCCGTGGTGACAGGGTCCCCAAAGACGCCCAGGACGTCGTCGCGCAGTTGGAACGCCTCGCCCAGCGGCAACGCGAAGGCCGAGTAGCCCCGGAGCAACTCGTCCGGAGCGTCCGCCAAGGCGCCGCCAAGCGCCAGCGGGTGCTCAGTGGAATATTTGGCGGACTTGAACCTGATGATGGACTGTGCCCGTGTCACTGCTCCGGCCCGGTCCCGGACAGGACCGGCCACTTCCTCGAGGATGTCAAGATACTGCCCCGCCATCACCTCGGCACGCATGAGGTTGAAGATCAGCCGTGCCCTGCTGCCTGCAGCTGCCTGTGCGCCGATGTCCGTGAAGGCCTCCTCGCTGAACGAGAGGCAAAGATCCCCGGTGAGGATCGCGGCTGCATGCCCAAACCGCTCGCTGTCCAGAGCCCAGCCCTGTGCGTGGTGCAGCTGGCTGAAGCGGCGGTGCACGCTGGGGCCGCCCCGCCGCGTGTCGGAGCGGTCAATGATGTCGTCATGGATCAGGGCAGCTGCCTGGAAAAGCTCCAGGGCCGATCCCGCCGTCACGATTTCCTGGGCCGCCGGCTCGCCGCCCGCGCCGCGCCATCCCCAGTAACACATCAGCGCACGGAGCCTTTTGCCCCCGGTCACCAGGTTGGAAATGGAACCCATAATGGGATCGATATCGGGTGAAATGGCGGCCATTAGGGATTGCCGCGTGGTGAGGAAGTCTGTCAGCTCACCGGCAACGGCGGCGACGAATGCAGTCTGCTCAATCCTTAGCTGCTCCGAAACGCTCACTTGGCTGACTCAGCAGCCACGTTGGCGCCGACGGTGAACGTGGAGACACCGGCCGCTTCGACGGCGGCGATGTTGACCGTCTCGGAGTCGTTCCGGACGAAGTCCTTGGAAGCAACGGCGCCCACTGCGTCGCCGGGGACGGCTTTGAATCCCTGCGCCTCCAGGTGCTTTGTGTAGAAATCCATGACGGCGGCAGTCGGGGCATTGATGCTTGCCACGAGTGCCGCGGTGGCGGGCGTTGAGGTCTTGTCAAAGCTGCTCGAAATCACCGTGGCGCCGGGCATCAGGGGAAGCAGCGTTTCCGGGAACCCCGCGACGATTGTCCCAACAGTGGCGGACGTTCCCGGCGACGCCGTCGGACTGGCGGACGCGGTGGTGCTGGCGCCGCCCGACGCTGGTGAGGAGGTAACTGGGGAGGATGATGTCACTCCGGGCTCCGCGGGGCTGCAGGCGGCGAGGGCCAGCAGAGCGCCCGCGGCCAGTGCCGCTAATCCTGTTGGCTTAAGACTTCTCATGACGGTCACAGGGACTGTCCTCCTGGTGTTGATGCCGGATTCAGCCTCCAGTTTAGTCAGTACCAACCGATACAATTGCCGGTGTGGGGCCTGAGCGGAACAACCAGTACACCGAAGCGGGTCTTCGTGAGCTCCGGCGTAACTGCATCATGCACGTGGACATGGACGCCTACTTCGTCTCCGTGGAGCTTCGCACGCGGCCGGAACTCCGCGGCAAACCGGTGATCGTTGGATTTCCCGCCGACCGCTCAGTGGTCCTCTCGGCGTCGTATGAAGCACGCGCGTTCGGGGTGAAGTCCGCCATGCCCATGGTGGTCGCGGCCAGGATGTGCCCCAAAGCGGTCATCATTGAACCGCGCCACAAGCTGTACTACGAGGTTTCCGCCCAGCTGATGGAAATCTTCGAGTCCATCACCGATCTCGTGGAACCACTGAGTGTGGACGAAGCCTTCCTGGACGTCGGCGGCGCCATCCGCCGGTTGGGACCCCCGCGCGTCATCGGCGAATTGATCCGGCGCCGGGTGGCTGCCGAACTGGGCATTACGGCCTCCGTGGGCATTGCAGCCAGTAAGTTCGTGGCCAAGATTGCTTCCACGCGTTGCAAGCCGGACGGGCTGTTGCTGATTGGACCCGACGAGACAGTGCCCTACCTCCACAGCCTGCCCGTCGGGGCCTTGTGGGGAATCGGCGCGAAGACTACGGACGTCCTTGCCCGGATGGGCATCCGGACGGTGGCGGACGTGGCGGCCACGCCGGTGTCCTCCCTTAAGAAAATGCTGGGTGCCACCGGTGAGCACGTGTACCGGTTGTCGTGGGGGATCGATCCGCGGCCCGTGACGCCCGTGAGGCTCGAGAAGAGCATCGGAGCTGAGGAGACGTTCGCCGTGGACACGGGCGATGACGCGCTGATCGCCCGGGAATTGCTGCGGCTTTCGCACCGGACGGCAGGACGGCTGCGGAGTTCGGGGATGGTGGCACGGACGGTGGCGTTGAAACTCCGCTACGCCGACTTTTCCACCATCACCAGGAGCCGCACTGTGCACACACCCGTTGACAGCGCCCAGCTGATTTATGCCGTGGCCATCCAGCTCCTGGAATCATTGGGGAGCCGTCCCATGACCGTGCGGCTTGTTGGCATCCGGGCCGAGCAGCTCGAAGACACCGCCCACACGTCCCTTCAGCTGAGCCTTGACCGCCGGGATGACAACTGGCGGGCAGCAGAACAGGCCCTGGACGAGGTAAGCCGGAAATTCGGAAGCAAATCCGTCCTCCCCGCCAGTCTGCTGGATTCCGGAAACGGGTCTTAGCAGGGCGCCGGCACCTTGCCTGCGAGTTTCAGGGAGGTGATGGCCGTCTTTCAGAACGGCCCCCGACAAACTATCCTTATATGTACATAGTTTTCAGTTATTGCCGGACTTCTTGGACATGCTGCAGTTCCAATGGCCCGCATGCCGGTGTTCGCCTTCCGCCATCGTCGGCGGGGCGGGAACCTCCCGGGCATGTCGGTCGTTATCGGAGCAGTAGTACGGGATGGGACCAGCCCGGACGTTGGCCTACTTAAGGAGGTCGTGATGCCGCTCTCGGAGCACGAACAGAAGCTGCTGGAGCAGCTGGAGAAGCAGCTGCACGAGGACGATCCGAAGTTCGCGAATTCCATGGGTTCGGACCCTGGGCGAACGTGGTCCACCCGTCACATCGTGATTGGGGTGCTCTGCGCCCTCGCGGGGATCGCCCTGCTCCTGGTCGGCGTTACAGTCCAGAACATCTTCGTGGGTGTCCTGGGCTTCGTGGTTATGGGCGCGGGTGTGTACTTCGCCACAATGCGTAACGCGTCCGGCGGCAAGCAGCGCTCCGCACCTGGCACTGGTAAGTCCGGGAAGCCCCGGAGTTCCTTTATGTCCAGCCTGGAAGAACGCTGGGACGAGCGTCGCCGCGACGAATCCTAAGGAAGCGCCTGCAGGAACGGTTCCACGGCGATAGGCCGTGCCGTCCTCCATTTCCCTCCCCACGGTCAGGATGACCGCAGCAGAAGACCCGCCCCGGCGGGTCTTCTGCTTTTAACCCGGAGGCAGGTAGCGCCAGGGGTCTGTTTGAGCGCTCAAACCGGCACCTACTCCTACGTGGTTGGGGAGCCCGGGGACCGCGGATCCGCCGCCGGCGTCAGATGAGAGCCCGACGGCGGCCTGGCACCGCCGTCGGGCAGTTATGGTTCGCGCCGAAACGGCGCCAGGCCCTCCACTTCCATCCACCGCCTGCTCCCGCGCCATTTGGGGGACAAAGGCCTGAAATGGGGGAATATTGGCCTGATTTGCGTTGACTGTGGTGGAAAGTGGAGTAATGTGGAGGACATAAGAGGGTAGTTGCAACACAGGGGATGTGCAGTTCCTGACGGCAGACAGGCGGTGGGCCAGTGTTTCTGGGCACCCACTCGCCACGTCTGGACGAAAAGGGCCGAATTATCCTCCCTGCGAAGTTCCGTGAGGAGCTTGCCAGCGGGCTTGTTCTCACCAGGGGACAGGAACGTTGCATCTACGTCTTCAGTGAGCAGGAATTTGCACGTGTCCACGAGCAAATGCGGGAGGCGCCCATTTCCTCCAAGCAGGCCCGGGACTACATCCGCGTCTTTCTCTCTGGAGCCTCGGACGAGGTACCTGACAAGCAGGGGCGCATAACCATTCCGGCCGCGCTCCGGGAGTACGCAGGCCTCGGCAGGGAGCTGGCCGTTATCGGTGCAGGAACCCGGGCCGAGATCTGGGATGCCCAGGCCTGGAACGAGTACCTCGCGGAGAAGGAAACCGCCTTCTCCGAAACCGACGACGCCATTCCGGGGATCCTGTGATCACCTGAACGGCCCGGCGGATGCTTCTTGAACGAGATCTCCAGCCGCCCATCGAACAGTCAACCTGGCTCACTTCCCCGGAGCCAGGCCGGCAGGACGATAGGCGCGGATGGGGATCTGGCTCAAGAAGCAGCACCACCAACACCCACGGCAGGAAAGGACGAAGGCATGAACGATGACCCGAAGCCAACGTCCGAACGCCATGTGCCGGTCCTCAAGGACCGGTGCATCAATTTGTTGGCCCCCGGCTTCGAAGCGGCCCGCCTCCGAGGTGAAACCCCCATCGCGATTGACGCGACCCTCGGCATGGGCGGCCACTCCGAAGCCATGCTGGAGCGTTTCCCGGATCTGCACCTGATCGGCATCGACCGTGATGAGGAAGCCCTGGCACTGGCAGGGGAGCGGCTGGCGCCTTTCGCTTCCCGGACTGACCTGGTCCACGCCGTCTACGACGAAATCGCCGACGTCCTCGAAGACCTGGGCGTGGCACAGGTTCATGGCATCCTGATGGACCTGGGCGTTTCATCCCTGCAGCTGGACGAGCGTGAGCGAGGCTTCGCCTATTCCTTTGACGCTCCGCTGGACATGCGGATGGACACCAGCCGCGGCCAGACCGCAGCAGATGTGGTCAACAACTACAGCGAAGAGGATCTCGTCAGGATCATCCGGAAGTGGGGCGAGGAGAAGTTCGCCGGCCGGATCGCCAACAGGATTGTGGCGGCGAGGACAGTTAAGCCTTTCGCCACCACCGGGGAACTCGTGGAACAGATCCGCTCCGTGGTGCCGGCGGCAGCCGCCAAATCGGGCGGCCACCCGGCCAAACGGACGTTCCAGGCACTGCGTATTGAAGTGAACGAGGAACTCGACGTGCTGGAGCGCGCTGTTCCTGCCGCCGTGGCAGCAACGGCCCTGGGCGGACGCATCGTGGTGATGTCTTACCACTCCCTCGAGGACAAAATCGTCAAATCAGTTTTCCAGGCTGGCTCCAAATCCTCCGCGCCGCTCGGATTTCCGGTGGAGCTTGAGGAACACAAGGCGTTCCTCAAAACCCTGACCAAGGGCACCGAGGTACCCACCGCCGTCGAGATTGCAGAAAATCCGCGCGCAGCCTCCGCCAGGCTGCGGGCCGTGGAACGTATCAGAGCCAGGAGAGAAGCATGAGTACTGCCGCCGTCAAGAACTTTCCGGTCGTCTCCGGCAGCAGCGCCCCGGCGATCAGGTCGCTTCCTTCTGGCACCGGCCGCAGGGAACGCACACCCCTGTCTGTGGTGCGTTCCGCCCCCAAGAAGCGCCGTGCGCCGTTTGTGGTGATGTGTTTCGCCCTGCTCGCTGTTGCGCTCGTAGCCGTGCTGGTCCTGAACATCTCTGTCTCTACCTCCCAGTACCAGCTGGTGGAACTGAGGGGTAAGCAAAGCACTCTGACCAAGCAGAACCAGGACCTGACACAGCAGGTCCAAAACTTCGAGGCGCCCCAGAACCTGGCGGCAAAGGCCTCAGACCTGGGCATGGTGGCTTCGACCGTCAAAGGCCAGATCGACCTCTCCACCCTTGCCGTCACGGGCAAGGCAACTCCGGCGGTGAAGGGTGGCGCGGCTGGATCGGTTATCCCTGCTCCAGCCGTAGAGGGAGTGCTCACCGTGGTTCCCCCGGCAACGAAGTGGGAGCCGCTGAGGAACCGTAAACCGGCTGCCGAGGAACCGGCCCCTGCTGCGGCCGCTGCACCGGCCCGTGCAGCGGCACCTGCCGCTGCAGCATCGCCGGCTGAAGCGCCCGCACCACCGGCGCGTGCCGTGGAGCTCCACGGCGGTTCGGTTCCAGCACCCGAACAGAAGGTGCCCGGGTCTAACCGGTAGCCGCTGAAGGACAGCCAGTCAGGTAATAAACAGGCAACAAGGCGAGCAGCAAGGGAATCACGGTGGCGCAGAGGACGGGCAAGGCAAAAAGCGGCAAGGCCCCTAACGCCACCAAGCGGCTGCGCCTCGGCCTGGGCATTATGCTGACGCTGCTATTAGTGGTGGGCGGCAAGCTCTTTTTCGTCCAAGGGCTCGACGTCGGCGGGATGGCCGCAGCTGCGCTCGATTACCGGATGCGCGAGACCTCCCTCCCCGCCGAACGCGGCAGCATCCTTAGCGCCAACGGGACGGTCCTGGCCAACAGTGTGATCCGCTACAACATTGTGGTGGACCAAACCACCAACACGAAGACAGAGAAGTTCTGGCGCCTGGAGGAGGGCGTGGACAAACTTGTTGAAGTCAGCCGGGAGCAGGGCATCAGCGAACTCGCGGCTGTCCTGGGCATGGACGCTGACGAACTCAGGAACGCCGTGACGGGCGAATCGAAGTACCACATCGTCGCTAAGGACCTGAAGCCGGACGTTGAGCTCAGGGTCTCGGATCTCAGTATTCCCGGCATCGTCACTGAGGGCGTCAGCAAACGCGTGTACCCCAACGGTTCCGTGGCCGGCGGTATTATCGGCTTCCTCCAGGACGGCAACACGGGCCAGGCGGGGATCGAGCAGACGCAGGATGGGCTGCTGCGCGGGAAGGACGGCAAGCGGCTCTTCGAGATCGGTGCCGACGGTCTCCGGATTCCGGTCGGTGTGGATGAGCTGACACCGCCGGAGGACGGCAAGGACGTCAAGCTCACGCTCAATTCCGATCTCCAGTATTTCGCCCAGCAGGCCATTCAGAGCCAGTCAGACAAACAGGGCGCCGAGTGGGGTGTCATCACCGTGATGGATGCCAAGACCGGTGACATTGTCGCGATGGCGGACACTAATGCCCCGGATCCGAACGATCCCGGACGGGTGGCCGCCAAGGACCGCGGCGTGCGCTCCGTGACCGCAGCGTATGAGCCCGGCTCGGTACAGAAGATGATCACGGCCGCCGCCTTGATTGAAGAAGGAAAATCCAGCCCCCTGGATACGTTCACTCTCGGACCGTCGTACACCGTGGACGGCCAGACCTTCACAGACGCATTTACCCATGGCACCGAGGAGCGCACGCTCGCCGGAATCCTGGGTTGGTCAATGAACACCGGCACCGTGGCGGCCGGGTCGCGGCTGACCAAGGAACAACGGTACGACTGGCTTAAGAAATTCGGCATCGGCGAAGCCCCCGACATTGGGTTGCCGGCTACGGCCTCCGGCATTCTCACACCGGCGGACCAGTGGGACGGCCGCCAGGAATACACGGTGCTGTTCGGACAGGGCGTATCGCAGTCCACCCTGCAGACGGTTCGAGCCTTCCAGACCATCGCCAACAACGGTGTGATGCTCCAGCCGCGCCTGATTGACGCGTACGTTTCACCGGACGGAACAGAGGAGAAAGTCGCCCCGCAGCCTTCCCGCCAGGTGGTGTCGGACGGCACCGCGCAGCAGGTCCAGGACATCCTGGAAAGCGCAGTTACCGAAGGCCAGATCAAGGACGCCGCGATCGACGGATACCGGGTGGGGGCAAAGACCGGTACCTCTGAATCGCCGTGCGACGACGGGAAGTCAGGGTTCTGCGGCTACACCGCTTCAATTGTGGGGATGGCACCGATGGATGATCCCCGGTTTATTGTTGAGGTGGTGCTGCAGCGGCCCAAGGGCAATATCTACGGCATTACGCAGGGGCCCGTGTTCCGTTCGGTCATGAGCCAGGCGCTGCGCACCTACAACGTCCAGCCGTCCACGGGCGAACCGGCCAGGCTGCCGCAGTACGCCAAGTAGCATCAAGCCAGGCAGCAGTTCCCCCCACGCCCGCAGCGGAAGCAGTCTCCCGCGGGCATGATCCACTAGCACCACCATCGGAGATTCCCTTGTCAGAGCAGAACGCATCAGCCAGCAACGCGGGGCCGGCAGGGGAACCGGCACCCGCGCGGTTCAGGCCTACGGCAGTTGCTGCCGTCAGCCTGGACACGATCGGCGACGCGATCGGTGTGCAGGTCCCGGGCGCCTCCGCTGCCGTCAGCGTCACGGGAATTTCACTGAACTCGCGAACCGTGGAGCAGGGCGACCTGTATGTGGCGCTGCCTGGTGCTTCCCGCCATGGCGCAGACTTCGTGTCGCAGGCGGTCGACAGAGGAGCGGTGGCCGTCCTGACCGACGACGCCGGCGCACGCCTTCTCGCGCTGTCTGCGGATACCGCCGTCCCCGTCCTGGTGGTGGACGGACCGCGCAACGTGGTGGGGCCGCTGTCCGCCATGATCTACCAGAGCCAGCCAGCAGGCGGACGGACGCCGCGCTTGTATGGTGTGACGGGAACCAACGGCAAGACCACCACCACGTACTTCATCAACGCTTTGCTCCGTGCGCTCGGGCAGCAGACCGGCCTGATCGGAACCATCGAAATCCTGGCCGGCGGAGAACCGGTTCCCAGCCTCCTGACCACGCCTGAGTCACCGGATCTCCACGGCTTGCTCGCCCTCATGCGGGAACGGGGACTGGACGCCGCGTCCATGGAAGTCTCCTCACACGCCGTATCCTTCCAGCGTGTGGACGGTGTGCTCTTCGACGTTGCCGGTTTCACGAACCTGACGCAGGACCATCTGGATCTGCACGGCACCATGGAGGCCTACTTCGCCACAAAGGCGGAGCTGTTCACGCCCGGCCGTGCCCTTAGGGCTGTGGTGACGGTCGACGACGAATGGGGTCGCAGGCTTGCGGCCACGGCACGGATCCCGGTCACTACCCTCTCGATGACACCCGGCGGAGCTCCCACCGATTGGACCGTAACGTCCACGTCCGCGCGTGGGCTGGGTACCGGCTTCAGCCTGCAGGGACCCGACGGAGTTACCTTGAATGTCCACACCGGCCTGCCTGGCGCTTTCAACGTCGCCAACGCCGCACTGGCCACGGTAATGGTCCTGGCCAGCGGAATAGACGCCGCCACCGTGCAGGCCGCCCTGGACCACCACGACCCGTTCACCGTGGCGGTACCGGGACGGATGCAGCTCGTCTCCGAAGAACCGGCGGCCGTCGTGGACTTCGCCCACAACACTGATGCCCTGGCACGGGCACTGGAAGCGGTCAGGTCACCGCTGCCCGGCTCCCGGGTGATCGTGGTTTTCGGAGCCACCGGACAGCGCGACCAGGGCAAGCGTCCCGCCATGGGCGCCGTCGCCGCAAAGATGGCCGACCTCGTCATAGTCACGGATGACGACCCCCACGACGAGGACCCCGCGGCCATCAGGGCAGATGTGCTGGCGGGCGCACGGTCGGCGCGCGAACAGGAGTCTCCGGAGTGTGTCATCGAAGAGGTTTATCCCCGCGACGCCGCCATCCGGCGCGCCGTGGAACTGGCCGGTCCGGCCGACACCATTCTTGTGGCCGGCCGCGGCCATGAGGTCTGGCAGGAAGTCAAGGGCGTCAATCTTGCACTGGACGACCGTGTGGAACTGCGGAACGCCTTGACAGCCAGGGGATTCACCGTTCTCCGAGACGACCGGATAGAGTCCTAGACCGAGATGATTGCACTTACTGCGGCGGAAATCGCCGATATCACACACGGACGCCTGGACGCCGATCCGGGGATCACGCCCCTTTCGGTGGTCACCGATTCGCGCGAGGCTGCCGCCGGGTCGCTATACGTGGCGAAACCTGGCGAGCACGCTGATGGCCACGACTTCGTTGCCGCCGCCTTCAGCCGCGGTGCGGTGCTGGTCCTCGCCGAGCGCCCCGTAACAGGCCCGGACGGCGTCAACTATCCGGCCGTCCTGGTAGAGGATGCCGTGCTGGCCATGGGCGCGCTGGCCGCCGAAGCGGTCCGTCGGATCCGCCTGGCCCGTTCTGCCGCAGGCGACCCCCTGACCGTCATCGGGATCACCGGTTCCGCCGGGAAGACCACCACGAAGGACCTCCTCGCCGGCATCCTCACCCAGCAGGGCGTCACCGTTGCCCCGCAGGGGTCCTACAACGGCGAGGTGGGCGTACCGCTCACCGTCTTCCTCGCCGACACCCAAACGCGGTACCTGGTGATCGAGATGGGCGCCACCGGCATCGGGCACATCCGCTACCTGGCCGACATGGTGAAGCCTGACATCGGCGTCGTCCTCGGCATCGGCACTGCCCACGCCGGAGAGTTCGGGGGCGTGGACAACATTGCCCAGGCCAAGGGCGAACTGGTGGAGGCCCTCACCGCCGGCGGCACGGCCGTCATCAACCTCGACGACGACCGCGTCGCTGCCATGCGCAGCCGCACCGGCGCCACCGTGCTGGGCTTCTCGGCCGAAGGACGCCCTGACGCGACCGTTCGGGCCGAGAATCCGGACACAAACGCTGAGGGCAACCCGGAATTCGAGCTCGTCTTGCCCGGCGCCGAAACAGGCCTACACGTCAGCAGCCGCCTCATCGGCGCCCACCACACCGGCAACCTCCTCGCCGCAGCAGCGGCCGCGCACGCGGCCGGAGTGTCCGGCAAGGACATCGCCGTATCGCTGAGCACACAGTCAGCAGCCAGCCGTTGGCGGATGGAACGCACTGAACGTGCTGACGGCGTGACCATCATCAACGACGCCTACAACGCCAACCCGGAGTCCATGCGGGCGGCCCTGCGCACGCTGGCCGACCTTGGCCGCGGACGGCGCACCTGGGCCGTCCTGGGCGCCATGCTGGAACTGGGACCAGATTCGATCCGTGAACACACCGTTGTGGGCACCCAAGTGGTCCGCCTGAACATTTCCCGGCTGGTCGTCGTCGGTCGCGAAGCCCGTGCACTTTACGTTTCCGCCGTCCAGGAGGGTTCCTGGGGCGACGAATGCGTCTTTGCCGAAACCGCCGAGGACGCCTATGCGCTCCTGAACGCCGAGCTTGAGCCCGGCGACCTGGTGCTTTTCAAGTCGTCCAACAGCGTTGGACTGCGGCACCTGGGCGATCGGATAGCATTACCCCCACAATCCACGGAACCCACCGATGAAGGGAGCGAGCTGCTGTGATTGCACTTCTTATCGGCGCAGGACTTGCCCTGCTGTTTGCCTTGGTGGGAACGCCGCTGTTTATCCGCTTGCTTGTCCGCAAGAGCTACGGCCAATTCATCCGTGATGACGGACCCACATCCCACCACACCAAACGAGGTACGCCCACCATGGGCGGCACTGTGGTGGTGGGCGCGGTCCTGCTCAGCTACGGACTGACCCACCTGATTATGTGGATGATGAACCCGGACTCGGCAGGCCCCTCCGCCTCGGCCCTGATCCTGCTCTTCCTGATGGTCGGCATGGGGTTGGTGGGCTTCCTGGACGATTTCATCAAGATCTCCCGCCAGCGGAGCCTTGGCCTGGACGCGAAGGCCAAACTCATCCTCCAAGCCGCGGTAGGCATAGCCTTCGCCATTCTGGCCCTGAACTTTCCCGACCCGGACGGCCTGACGCCGGCCTCGACTAAGATCTCCCTGGTCCGCGACATTCCCTGGCTGGACCTGGCCTTCGCCGGCACGGTGGTCGGCGCAATCCTCTTTGTCCTATGGTCCAACCTGATCGTCACGGCGGCGACCAACGGCGTGAACCTGACGGACGGCCTGGACGGTCTCGCTGCCGGCGCCTCGGTCATGGTCTTCGGTGCTTACACGCTGATGGGAATCTGGCAGAACAACCAGGCCTGCGGGTCGCCTCGGGAAGCCGGCAGCGGCTGCTACTCCGTCCGCGACCCCCTGGACCTGGCGCTCCTGGCAGCCATCCTGAGCGCCGCCCTCGTGGGATTCCTCTGGTGGAACACCTCCCCGGCCAAGATCTTTATGGGTGACACGGGGTCGCTGGCCATCGGCGGCGCGATCGCCGGCTTCGCCATCCTGTCGCGGACGGAACTGCTGCTGGGAATCATCGGCGGCCTGTTCGTTCTGATTACCCTGTCCGTGATCATCCAGGTGGGCTACTTCAAAGCCACCGGCGGTAAACGCGTCTTCAAGATGGCACCGCTGCAGCACCACTTCGAACTCAAGGGCTGGGCAGAAGTCACGGTGGTGGTCCGGTTCTGGATCCTGGGCGGTCTCTTCGTGGCCGTGGGCCTGGGTGTCTTCTACGCTGAATGGGTTGTGCTCCTGTGACTGTTTCTCCCCGCCTGCAAAACCTGGTCAGTTGGGATTCTGACTGGGCAGGGCTGCGCGTTGCAGTCACCGGCATCGGAGTGTCCGGGTTCGCCGCGGCAGATACGCTCATCGAACTCGGTGCCCGGGTGGTGGTGGTTGATGCCGCCACGTCCGAGACAGCTGAGGCTCAGGCCGACACCCTGAAGATCGTCGGCGCCGTGGACGTGCTCCTGGGCGAGGAAGCCGTCAACAGGATCCCCAAGATCGATGGCAGCTTCCCCGACCTCATCGTGACCTCCCCGGGTTGGCGGCCTGACCAGGCGCTCCTGGCGGCCGCTGCGCGCGCCCACATTCCGGTCTGGGGCGACGTCGAGCTTGCCTGGCGCCTGCGGGTCCGGGCCGGGCACAAGACCGCTGACTGGCTGACCATCACCGGCACCAACGGCAAGACCACCACGGTTGGCCTGACGGCGTCGATGCTGCAGGCCGCCGGCCTGAAGGCCATCGCGGTCGGCAATGTGGGCACCCCCATCCTGGACGCCCTCCGCGACCCCGTGGAATACGACGTCTTCGCGGTTGAACTATCCAGCTTCCAGCTGCATTGGGCTGAAACGCTTTCGCCGGTGGCCAGCGTCTGCCTGAACGTGGCTGAGGACCACGTTGACTGGCACGGTTCCTACAATTCCTACCTCGCGGACAAGGCCAAGGTCTATGCGCGGACCCAGAAGGCCTGCATCTTCAACGCGGAACAGATCGAGACCGAACGGATGGTTGAGGACGCGGACGTTGTGGAGGGCTGCCGGGCCGTCGGCTTCACCACACTCACGCCGGCCATCAGCATGCTCGGCGTGGTGGAGGGCCTGCTCGTGGACCGCGCGTTTATCGAGGAACGCAGGGACAGCGCCGCCGAGCTGGCTTCGATGACCGACCTGGGGCAGTTTGCGCCCCGGCACATGGTGGCGAACGCCCTGGCGGCTGCAGCCCTGGTCCGGGCCTACGGGGTGAATGCGAAGGCCGTGCGCCAGGGCATCCAGGACTACGTGCCGGGGAACCACCGCATCCAGCCGGTCGCCAAGCAGAACGGCGTGCTCTGGGTCAACGATTCCAAGGCCACCAACCCGCACGCAGCAGCCGCGTCACTGGCCACCTTTGAAAACGTTATCTGGATCGCCGGCGGCCTGTCCAAGGGCGTCAGCTACGACCACCTGGTCCGGGACCACGCCGCCCGGCTCAAGGCTGTGGTACTCATCGGTACGGACACCGCCGCGCTTGCGAAGGCCTTGCAGCGACACGCGCCGGATGTCCCCGTGATCACGACGCCGCCGGGCGACACTGAAAATATGCAGACTGCCGCAACGGGCGGAGCCACCACGGACAGCTCGCCGGATTCCGGTGCGGCCGTGATGTCCCGGGCCGTTGCGTCAGCGGCGCAGCTGGCGGCATCAGGCGACACCGTGCTGATGGCCCCGGCAGCTGCTTCCATGGATCAGTTCTCTTCCTATGCTCACCGCGGCGACGCCTTTATTGAAGCTGTCCGCGAGCTGGTGGAAGGGCAGGCCCAGACCGGCGAGGAGTAACAATGGTTAGCACGCCCACCCGGTCGCCGGCCCCCCGGCCGCGCGCCGGGAAACCCGCTTCTCCCGTAAAGTCCACCATCACCCTGCCGGACCGGATCCGGGACTCGTACCAAGCCTTCTGGTCCACGCTGGAAGGAACCGGCACCTCCAAGAACGGCTCAACGTATTACCTGATCCTTGGTTCCACGCTGGCCCTGACCGCCATCGGCATCATGATGGTGCTGTCGGCCTCCAGCGTCGAATCCATCGCTGCCGGAAAATCGCCCTACGGCGACGCCCTTAAGCAGGGAATGTTCGCCGCCATCGGCATCTTCACCATGTTTGTCCTCTCGCGCATCAACGTGGTCTGGCTGAAGCGCCTGGCCTGGCCGGGACTGGGCGGGGCCCTTGTGCTCCTGGTCCTGGTGCAGCTGATCGGAGACGAAGTCAACGGCAACAAGAACTGGATCGACCTGGGCGGCATCACCTTCCAGCCGTCCGAGGCATCCAAGCTGACTCTGGCGCTGTGGATGGCCACCGTCCTGGCCAGGAAAGGGAAGCTGCTGCGGCGCTGGCCCCACGTGCTGATCCCGGCCGTGCCGCTGGCGGGCGGGGTCATCGGCCTGGTCCTGCTGGGCAATGACCTTGGCACGGCCATGATCATCATGATGATCACTGCTGCCGCCCTCTTCTTCGCCGGCGTACCGCTGTACCTGTTCGGGTTCGCCGCCCTGGCCGCGGCCGCCGGCACGGCCGTCATGGCCATCACCAGCTCAAACCGCATGTGCCGCATCACCTCGTGGTGGACAGGCCAGTCCTGTGCCGACGGCATTGACGCCAACTACCAGGCCACCAACGGGCTGTACGGGCTCGCGTCCGGGGGCTGGTTCGGCGTTGGCCTCGGCCAAAGCCGGCAGAAGTACAGCTGGATCCCGGAAGCCCATAACGACTTCATCTTCGCCATCATCGGCGAGGAACTCGGCCTGGTGGGCACCGTCGTCGTGCTTGTCCTTTTTGCCATCCTTGGCGCCGCCATCTACCGCGTAGTGGTGGCGCAGGAGGATATGTTCCACCGTGTGCTGGCTGGCACCATCATGGTGTGGCTGCTGGGGCAGGCCACGGTGAACATGGCCGTGGTGACAGGGCTGATGCCTGTGATCGGCGTGCCGCTGCCGTTCATTTCCTACGGCGGTTCGGCACTGCTGATGTCGCTCTGCGCCGTGGGGGTGGTGCTGTCGCTCGCCCGCGAACAGATGGCGCCTGCCCTCAGGCCGAAGAAACTGCTCAAATTCGGCGCCAAGAAGGCCGGGGGAGCCGCTGGCCGCAAACCTGCTGGCCGGAAAACCGCCGGCACGACAACCGTTGCCCGCAAGACCGCCAGCCCCACAACAACCGCAAGAAAGCGTACGTAGCACCAGATGACTTCCCAGAACCTGTCCATTGTCCTGGCGGGCGGCGGAACCGCCGGCCACATCAGCCCCCTTCTGGCCATCGCGGCCGCCCTGCGTGCCGCCGCGCCCGGAGCGAGGCTGCTCGCTGTGGGCACGCCCGCCGGCATGGAAACCCGGCTGGTGCCCGCCGCCGGCCTGGATCTGGCCACCATCGACCGGGTGCCGTTTCCGCGGAAACCTTCCATTGACCTGCTCAGGCTGCCCGCACGGCTGGCCGGGGCGGTCAGGCAGTCCGGACGCATCCTCGACGACGCCTCGGCTGACGTCCTGGTGGGCGTCGGCGGCTACGTCTGCACACCGCTGTACCTCGCCGCCCGGCGCCGGGGAATCCCCATCGTGATCCATGAGGCCAATACCAGGCCCGGCCTGGCCAACCGGGTGGGATCGTTCCTGACCCGTCACGTTGCCACCGCCTTCGACACCACGCGCCTGCGTCACGCCCGCCATGTGGGCATGCCCATGCGGACCGAAATCTCCAGCCTGGACCGGGACACTGCCCGCGCCGCCGCGCGCGAAGAACTGGGCCTGGATCCCACTTCGCCCACGCTGATTGTGACCGGCGGTTCCTCCGGCGCCCAGAGCATCAACCGCGCGGTCGCTGCCGCCGTCGAGGACCTTGGCGCGGCGGGGATCCAGACACTCCACATCACCGGCCGCGGCAAGACGGTTTTGGGGCCCGACGGCGGCCCGCTCGCCGCGCCGGGCTACCGGCAGCTGGAGTACGTGGACGGCATGGAACGTGTGTACGCCGCCGCGGACGTGCTGCTGGCGCGGTCCGGCGCAGCCACCGTCTGCGAAGTGGCCGCCGTGGGTGTACCGGCAGTGTTTGTCCCGCTGCCCATCGGCAACGGCGAGCAGGCGCTCAACGCGGCGGGGCTCGTGAACGCCGGTGGCGCACTCCTGGTCCAGGATAAGGACTTCACCGCGCAGTGGGTGGCCAGCAAGCTCATCCCGCTGGTCACCGACCCCGGCCGCCTGGCCACCATGGCCGCCAGCTCGCGCCGCCTTGGCATCAGAAACGCCGATCAGCGCATGGCTGATCTTGTCCTGGAAGCGGTATCCGCATGATCCCCGCAAGCATCCGCAGCCAGGAGTCCCTGGGCCGAGTCCATTTCATCGGCATCGGCGGGGTGGGAATGTCCGCCGTGGCCCGCATCATGGTGGCCCGCGGCGTCGCCGTCAGCGGTTCGGATGCCAAGGACCTTCCGGTGATGGCGGAGCTGGCTGCCGCCGGCGCGAGGATCGCCGTCGGATACGCCGCAGCCAACCTGGGCAATGCCCAGACCGTGGTGGCCGGCTCGGCGATCCGTGCGGACAACCCCGAACTGGTGGCCGCGCGTGCGGCCAGCCTGCCCGTGTTGCACCGCTCGGAGGCACTGGCGGCCACCATGGGGGACGACCTCGTGGTGACCGTGGCAGGGACCCACGGCAAGTCCACCACCACCTCCATGATCACGGTCCTGCTCCAGGGCGCCGGGATGGATCCGTCGTTTGCCATCGGCGCCAACGTGCCTGCGCTCGGCGTCAATGCCGCCCACGGCACGTCAGGGGTCTTTGTGGCCGAAGCGGACGAGTCGGACGGCTCCTTCCTGAACTACCGGCCAAAGATTGCCGTGGTCACCAATGTCGAACCCGATCACCTGGACCACTACGGCACCGCCGAGGCCGTCTACGAGTCCTTCGACCGCTTTACGGCGCTGCTTCCGGCCGACGGCGTCCTGATTGCCTGCGCTGACGACGCCGGCGCCGCAGCCCTCGCAGAGCGCACGCTCGCGCGCGGCAACACCCGGGTGGTGCTGTACGGCACCTCGGAGGGGTCGGACCTGGTGCTGCACGACGGCGGCCCCGGGGACGTGGCGGTCTCCTCACCCGCCGGGCGGTTCGCCCTGGACCTGCAGGTTCCGGGCAGGCACAACGCGCTGAACGCCGCCGCCGCCGTCGCCGTCGCGCTGGAGCTGGGGGTCGACGCCGAAGCTGCCGCGCGTGCCCTGGCGCACTTCTCGGGCGCTTCGCGGCGCTTTGAACTGAAAGGGGAGGCGCGCGGGGTGCGCGTCTATGACGACTATGCCCACCACCCCACCGAGGTCCGGGCCGCCCTGACGGCTGCACGGTCAGTGGCCGGCGGGCACCGCGTCCATGTTTTGTTCCAGCCACACCTGTTCTCCCGCACCAGGGAGTTTGCCAGGGAGTTCGCAGATGCGCTGAACCTGGCAGACACCGCCCTGGTCCTGGACATATACCCCGCGCGCGAAGATCCCATCCCGGGAGTCAGCAGCCAGCTCATCGCCGAGCACCTGTCGCCCGGCGGACGCCTGGTGGAGCCGGGCGGGGCGGTTGCTGCCCTTACGGACGCCGCCGGGCCCGGCGACATCATCCTGACCGTCGGGGCAGGGGATGTCACGGCCTTCGGACCGCAGATCGTGCAGGCTCTCGGTGGGTAGTCCGCGCCGGCCCACCTACGCTTCGCCGGGCAGGCGGCAGCCTTCCGCTCCGGCGGAACCGGAGGTCATTTCGGCCTCCAAAAGCGCCCCCGAGGCGGACACCCCTTCTTTGCCCGGCCGCAAAAATGCGAAGGACGCCGGCCGCAAGAAAGCGAAGGACGCCGACCGGAACCCGCCCGCGGACAAGGCATCAGTGGGCAAGGCACCGGCAAGCAAGGCACCTGCGGCCACTGACAATGTGCTGGCCTTCCCGGAGCCCCCCGGAAAGCGCCGCAAGCGGAACATCCTGGTGACCCTGGGCACAGTCCTGGCCCTGGTCTGCGCGCTGCTGGCCGCCGCAATTTTTTCGCCGGTCCTTGCGGTCGGCACTGTATCGGTGTCCGGGACCCGGCTGGTCACCACGGAACAGGTCCAGGCCGCACTGGAACCCCTGAAGGGCAAACCCCTGCCCCAGATCAGCGATGAGGAGGTCAGCCGCCTCCTGGCGCCCCTCGTCCAGATCAAGTCCGTCTCAACCCAGGCACGGCCGCCGTCCGGGCTGGTGGTCCAGGTGCTGGAGCGCGTTCCGGTGGCCCTGGTCAAGCAGGGGGAGCAGTACCAGTTGGTGGATGTGGACGGCGTGGTGCTGGCCAGCCCTGCGGACCCGGCCACGGTGGCCCTGCCCGTGATCGACGGCGGCGCCGGAACCATCGGCAAGGACCTCTTCCAGGCCACCGCAGCGGTCCTCGGTGCGCTCCCGCTGGATGTGCTGTCGAAGCTGTCCAACGCGTCCGCCCAGTCCGTGGATGCCGTGGAGCTCAAATTGGTGGACGGTCAGACCATCATTTGGGGTAATGCGGGGGAGAAGGAGCTCAAGGCCAAGGTGCTTGAAGCCCTGCTCAAGGTTCCCGCGGACCCGAAGAACCCCGTGCGTGTGTACGATGTGAGCGCGCCCCGGCATCCCGTGACGCGCTGAAAGCGTTATTTACCCGGTATTCCCGCGACACGCGGCTCCGGTTATTGAATGTCCGAACCATAGGAAATAGCGTTCCAGACATGAGTTACTTGACATAACTATAACCTTCAACTCGAAGGTTAAGGTTCGAAGCTTCAAGCCCGACTCCACAGTTTTCGCAATAGGACACGAACAAGGGACACGTAACGTGGCAGCTCCGCAGAATTACTTGGCCGTCATCAAGGTCGTCGGCATCGGCGGCGGTGGCGTGAACGCAGTCAACCGCATGATCGAGGTCGGTCTTCGCGGCGTCGAATTTATCGCGGTCAACACCGATGCGCAGGCATTGTTGATGAGCGATGCAGACGTCAAACTCGATATCGGGCGTGAGCTGACGCGCGGCCTGGGAGCCGGTGCGAACCCCGAGGTGGGCAAGCAGGCTGCGGAGGACCACGCCGAGGAAATCGAAGAGGTCATCCGCGGCGCGGACATGGTGTTTGTCACCGCTGGCGAAGGCGGCGGCACGGGCACCGGCGGCGCCCCCGTGGTGGCACGCATCGCCCGGTCGCTTGGTGCCCTGACCATCGGTGTGGTGACCCGCCCGTTCACGTTTGAGGGCCGCCGTCGTGCGGGTTCTGCAGAGGCGGGCATCGACGCCCTCCGCGACGAAGTGGACACCCTGATCGTGATCCCGAACGACAGGCTTCTGTCCATCAGCGACCGCAACGTCTCCGTCCTGGACGCTTTCCGTTCCGCTGACCAGGTCCTGCTGTCCGGTGTCCAGGGCATCACTGACCTCATCACCACCCCCGGCCTGATCAACCTCGACTTCGCGGACGTCAAGTCCGTGATGCAGGGCGCAGGATCCGCGCTGATGGGCATCGGCTCCGCCCGCGGTGAAGACCGTGCGGTGAAGGCTGCCGAGCTCGCCATTGCATCGCCGCTGCTGGAAGCCTCCATCGACGGCGCCCATGGTGTCCTGCTCTCCATCCAGGGCGGTTCCGATCTCGGCCTGTTCGAAATCAATGAAGCTGCCCGCCTGGTCCAGGAGGTGGCCCACCCCGAAGCCAACATCATCTTCGGTGCCGTGATCGACGACGCGCTCGGTGACGAGGCTCGTGTCACGGTCATTGCCGCCGGTTTCGACGACGTCAAGGCCACCTCTCCCTCCATGGACCAGTCGCAGCCGCAGGTTGCGCCGCAGCGGCCCGCAGCGGCACCCGCACCGGCTCAGGCCCCCACTTCGGGTGGCAGCCACCAGCACAACGTCCAGCCGGTCCACGCCGGAGTCGGCGCGTCAGGCCTGAGCAACTGGGGCCAGCAGCGCCCGTCGTCGGTCCCCGCCGATTCAGGTTTCGACGTCGACCTGCCCTCGGTAGTGGAGCCGGACCTCTCGGGGAACCGCGCCGATGACCTGGATGTCCCCGACTTCCTGAAGTAGGGCCCGGGTTGTTCTATTGGCGGGCCGAAGTGTCTGCTGGCGTGAGTGTGGCGTTCACAGACACCCAGGCCGGCAATCTTGCCCTGCACGTCGGGGACAACGCCGCTGATGTTCTCCAGCGCCGGGAGGCGCTGGAGAACGCTGCCGGCCTAACCCGTGGTTCCCTCCGGTTCATGGAGCAGGTCCACGGGACTGCGGTGGAAATGATGGAGCCGGCCACGCCAGCGCCGACCGCCGATGCCATGGTGTCGCGGGGGCTGCCGCTTGCGGTGATGGTGGCCGACTGCATCCCGGCAGTACTCGTAGGGGAAGGACCAGACGGTCCGGTCCTCGCCGCCGTGCACGCAGGCCGCCCGGGGATAGAAAACGGCATTCTCCCGGCGGCAGTGGAGCGGATGCGCTCAGCCGGGGCCACCGCCATCCGTGCCTGGCTGGGCCCGTCAATCTGCGGGCGTTGCTATGAGGTGCCCGCCGAACTGCGCGCCCAAGTAGCTGCCCAGGTGCCGGCGACGTGGGCTGCCACGTCCTGGGGCACGCCCGCACTGGATCTCCCAGCAGGGGCGAAGAGCCAACTTGAAGCTGCCGGCGTCGTCATCGAATATGCGGGTCCGTGCACGCTTGAAAACGAAGAGCTTTTCTCTTACCGCAGGTCCAACACCACCGGGCGCTTCGCGGGACTGGTGTGGTCGCATGAATGAGGGCACTGTGGAGGACAACGCCGAACGGATGGCTGATCTGGCGGAGCGCCTCGCCGCCGTGCAGCGTCGTATTGATGCGGCCGTCCAGGATGCGGGCCGGGCGGGGGAAGTGCCGACGCTGATTGTGGTCACCAAGTTCCATCCGGCCGCCGACATCAGGCGCCTGGCTGCCCTCGGCGTCCGTGATGTCGGCGAGAACCGGGATCAGGAAGCCTCGTTGAAGGCGGCCGAACTGGCAGGCCTCGGACTCAACTGGCACTTCGTCGGGCAGCTGCAGAGCAAAAAAGCGAAATCCGTGGCGAAGTATGCCCATGCGCTCCATTCCGTGGACCGGCTGGCCCTGGTGGATGGCCTCGAGCGTGCCGTCGCCGCGGAACAGGAACTGACCGGCCGGGGAGCCCTGGAGTGCTTCATTCAGGTCAGCCTCGACGACGACGCCGGCGCGCATCGCGGCGGCGCCGCTGCGGCGGACGTACCACTCCTGGCCGAACGGCTGGCCGCTGCGGCAGGACTGGAACTGGCGGGCGTTATGGCTGTCGCCCCGTTGGGCACCAGTCCTGAGGCGGCGTTTGAAAAGCTGGCAGCCATCTCGGCGGCCTTGGTAGCGGAGCATCCCGGCGCAACCGCCATCTCGGCGGGCATGAGCCAGGACCTGGAAGCGGCCATCCGTTTCGGTGCGACACACCTGCGAATCGGTTCCGATATTCTCGGATCGCGTCCTGACGTGGGGTAGCGTCGATCTCATAGGAAGTGAATGGCGGGGGATTCAAGGCTGTCAAGTCATTGGGCGGCCCGCCTACGGACACGATTAGGAGTCGACCATGGCCGGCGCTCTGCGCAAGACAATGATCTATCTTGGGCTCGCCGATGGCGATGAACACTACGAGTCCGAGCACACCACAACACGTAAGGACGAGGACGATTCGATGGAAGTTGACCGCGAGGAACGCCGTGCACCGGCACCCGTCCGCGACGTCAGCCGCGAGTCATCACACGCCCCCGAAGAGGAATACCGCGCACCAGTGACCCCCATCAAGCGTGCGGCCTCAAGCCGCGAAGAACCGTCCGGGCTTCGGCAGATCACCACGATCCACCCGCGGTCCTACAATGACGCCAAGCTCATCGGTGAGAGTTTCCGGGACGGCATCCCGGTCATCATGAACGTCACCGACATGGGCGAAGCGGACGCCAAGCGTCTCGTTGACTTCTCGGCCGGCCTGGTTTTTGGTCTCCGGGGCAGCATCGAACGCGTCACCAACAAGGTTTTCCTGCTGTCACCGTCGTACATTGAGGTCATTGGCGATGACAAGAAGGTCAGCGAGACCCAGGCCAGCTTCTTCAATCAAAGTTAGCCCTGAGCTTATTCCGGATGCCAGACAGGTACACCTGTCTGGCATCTGTGCTGAAATAGACAAGAAACATTGGCAGGGCACCGCGGTATCCGGAATGGACATGGAGATATGAGTTAAGTCATGGGAATTGTTTTCGGACTTGTCTATATCGCCCTTTTGCTGTTCTTCGTGGCGCTGATCATCCGGCTGGTCTTTGACTGGGTCCAGATGTTTGCCAGGGAATGGCGTCCGCGTGGTGTTGCCCTCGTGGTGGCCCACACGGTGTACTCGATCACCGATCCGCCCCTCAAGGGGCTCCGGAGGCTGATCCCGCCGTTGAGGCTCGGCGGGGTGACTTTGGACCTCGGGTTTCTGGTCCTGTTCATCGCCGTCAGCATCGCGATGGCGGTCACCAGGGGTTTCGCGTAATCTTCGACAAGACCTAGCGGCGCAGGCGAAGTTCCTGGAATTGGAACTCCCTCTGAGCCGCGAAGAAATCTCCGGTTTGACACCCAGTGTTGAATTAGAGGAACCAGACAATATTTAGGTACCGTAGTTTTGACGGCCGGAAGGCCTACTGACTAACTAGACCAATGAGGTGACCAGATGGCTTTGACGCCAGAAGACGTTGTCAACAAGCGCTTTCAGCCGACCAAGTTCCGCGAAGGGTACGACCAGGATGAAGTTGATGACTTCCTGGACGAGATCGTTGTGGAACTCAGGCGCCTGAACCAGGAGAACGACGAGCTCCGCAAGAAGCTTGCAGAATCAGGTTCCGGTGTGCCGGCCAGCTCCGCTGCGTCCGCCCCGGTGGTCGAGAAGGTTCCCGCACCCGTCAAGGCTGACAAGGTTGAGACCCCGGCGAAGGCCGAGGTCGAGGCGAAAGCTCCCGACGCCGCCAAGAAGAAGGAAGCCGAGGTGGTAGCACCTGTTGCGGCCGTCCCGGCTGCTGAGCCCACCGCAGCCAACGGAAGCACGGTTTCAGCCGAGTCCGCTGCCGGCCTGCTCGCCATGGCGCAGCAGATGCACGACCGTCACGTCGCCGACGGTCAGTCCCAGAAGGACAAGATCATCGCAGAGGCCCAGATCGAGGCCAGCAGCCTGGTCAACGATGCCCAGGAGAAGTCCCGGAAGATCCTCGGTGCCCTCGAGCAGCAGCGCTCCGTCCTGGAACGCAAGGTAGAGCAACTCCGCGGCTTCGAACGCGACTACCGCTCACGCCTGAAGGCCTACATTGAAGGCCAGCTGCGCGACCTTGACGCCCGCGGTTCCGTGGCGGCACCTGAGGTTGAAGCGAACTAGTTCGTCAAGCACGTATTCTGAGAACCGGTGGCTGAGGATTCCTCGGCCGCCGGTTTTTGGGATTTAACATCGGTTTTACAAAATGAAAGCACCATGACTGACCACCTCGCCGCTGACGCCGCAAACCCTTCTCCTTCATCGGCCCGCCCCCGGCGGGCACTCCTGCTCTCGCTCTTCGCCGGTTTTGCGGTCTTTGCGTACGTCCTGGACCAACTGACAAAACTCTGGGTGACGTCCTCGATGGTGGAGGGTGAACGCATCCCGGTGCTTCCACCGCTCCTGCACTGGTACTTCATCCGCAATTCCGGCGCCGCATTTTCGATCGGGGAAAATGTCACGTGGGTGTTCTCCATCATCATGGCCGGC
Source organism: Pseudarthrobacter arbutini (assembly GCF_054510915.1). Classification (NCBI taxonomy): domain Bacteria; kingdom Bacillati; phylum Actinomycetota; class Actinomycetes; order Micrococcales; family Micrococcaceae; genus Pseudarthrobacter; species Pseudarthrobacter arbutini. The sequence goes on from NZ_JBTNDQ010000005.1 coordinate 76,820, forward strand.
GTCTCCATCGCCATCCTGTTCCAGGTGCGCAAGCTGGGCTCGGCCTGGTGGTCGCTGGCACTGGGTCTGCTCCTGGGCGGGGCCCTGGGCAACCTGACGGACAGGCTCTTCCGGGAGCCCTCGTTCGGCATGGGGCACGTGGTGGATTTCATCCAGCTGCCCAATTTTGCGATCTTCAACATCGCCGATTCCGCGGTGGTCTCAGCGGTGGTCATCATTTGTATCCTCACGCTTAGGGGGATCGCCCTTGACGGTTCACGCCACGTCGCGGCGGCACGGAAAGAGTCGGCACAGCCGAAGGACACGGACGGTGTCTGAGCGTGTGGTGGTCGCCGACGAATTCGGCGGAACGCGGGCGGACGCAGGGCTCGCCAAGCTGATGGGGATTTCCCGGTCAATGGCCGCGACCCTCATTGCTGAAGGCAACGTGGTGAGCCGCGGCAAGAAACTCGGAAAGTCCGCGCGGTTGGTTGCCGGCGATGTCCTGGAAGTGACGGTGCCTGAACGACGGGACCCGCTCGAAGTGGTGGAGGAAGTTGTGGAAGGCCTGAAAATCCTGCTGGACGACGACGAATTTGTCGTGGTGGACAAGCCGGTGGGCGTTGCCGCGCATCCGTCGCCCGGCTGGGTAGGGCCCACCGTGGTCGGCGGTCTCGCCGGAGCCGGCTTCCGGATCTCGACGTCGGGTTCCCCTGAGCGGGTGGGGATTGTGCACCGGCTCGACGTCGGCACGTCCGGGGTGATGGTGGTGGCCAAAACGGAGCGCGCCTATACGGCCCTGAAGCGGGCCTTCAAGGAGCGCACCGTGGAGAAGGTGTACCACGCGGTGGTCCAGGGGCTCCCGGATCCGCTGGAGGGCACCATCGACGCACCAATCGGTCGCCACCCCGGACACGACTGGCGCTTTGCCGTGATCGAAGACGGCCGGCCGTCGATCACGCATTATGAGGTGCTGGAGGCTTTTGGCAAGGCCACGCTGGTGGAGGTGCACCTTGAGACCGGGCGTACACACCAGATCCGTGTCCATTTCTCTGCGTTGCGGCACCCATGCGCCGGAGATCTTACCTACGGGGCGGATCCTCGGCTCGCCGCCACCCTGGGCCTGACCCGGCAATGGCTCCATGCCCGGCAGCTCGGCTTCGACCACCCGGCAACGGGGGAGCGCGTGACCGTTACCAGCGAATACCCGCAGGACCTGGCCTTTGCCCTCGAAGTCCTGGAGTCCGGGGAGGCCTAGCGGCTGGGTCGCTGGGCCCTTGGCGGTCCGCCAGCGCTTAGAATGGTGCGGTGACTTCCAGCAATGCCTCGTTCGTCCATCTCCACAACCACACCGAATACTCCATGTTGGATGGCGCAGCCCGCCTGGGTGAGCTCTTCAACGAGACTGAACGCCTCGGGATGCCGGCCCTGGCCACCACCGACCACGGGTACCTTTTCGGGGCTTTCGATTTCTGGAAGCGCGCCACGGACCAGGGGATCAAGCCGATTATCGGCGTCGAAGCCTACGTCACCCCCGGCACCGCACGGACGGACAAAAGCCGTGTCCGCTGGGGCGAGGAACACCAGCGCAAGGACGACATCTCCGGCGGTGGCTCCTACACCCACATGACGCTGCTGAGCTATAACAACGTCGGCATGCGCAACCTCTTCCGGGCCTCGTCCATTGGCTCGCTGGACGCAGTCTTCGGCAAGTGGCCTCGTTTGGACCGTGAGCTCCTGAACACATACTCCGAAGGCCTGATCGCCACTACTGGCTGCCCTTCGGGGGAGGTCCAGACCCGGCTGCGGCTGGGCCAGTACCGCGAGGCCGTGGAAGCCGCCTCGGAATTCCGGGACATTTTCGGTGCGGAGAACTATTTCTGCGAACTGATGGACCACGGCCTGGACATTGAACGCCGGGTCACGGGGGACCTGCTGCGACTGGCCAAGGACCTGAACCTGCCGCTGGTGGCGACCAACGACCTGCATTACACGCACGAACACGACGCCAAGGCGCACGAGGCCCTGCTTGCCATCCAGTCGGGTTCCACGCTGCTGGAGCCATCGTATGACAACGGCGGTTCCCGCTTCGCGTTCTCCGGCAGCGGCTACTACCTCAAATCCCCGCAGGAGATGCGGGAGCTGTTCAGGGACCACCCGGATGCTTGCGACAACACCCTGCTGATCGCCGAGCGCTGCGATGTCTCGTTCAACACCGGTGCTAACTACATGCCGCGGTTCCCGTGCCCGCCGGGCGAGGACGAGACATCCTGGCTGGTCAAGGAAGTTGCCACCGGACTGGAATACCGGTACCCGGGCGGTGTCCCGGACAAAGTCCGCACCCAGGCTGACTACGAGCTCGAAGTCATCACCTCCATGGGGTTCCCGGGTTACTTCCTGGTGGTGGCCGACTTCATCAACTGGGCGAAGAAAAACGGCATCCGCGTCGGTCCGGGCCGTGGCTCCGGAGCCGGCTCCATGGTGGCGTACGCCATGCGCATCACAGACCTGGATCCCCTCCTGCACGGCCTGATCTTTGAACGGTTCCTCAACCCGGACCGTGTGTCCATGCCTGACTTCGACGTTGACTTCGATGACCGTCGGCGGTCCGAGGTCATCGACTATGTGACCCGGAAATACGGCGACGAGCGCGTGGCCATGATTGTCACGTACGGCACCATCAAGACCAAGCAGGCGCTGAAGGACTCCTCCCGCGTGCTGGGTTACCCGTTCAGCATGGGCGAGCAGCTGACCAAGGCGCTCCCGCCGGCCGTGATGGCCAAGGACATCCCTCTCGCCGACATCCAGAACAAAGACTCAAAGCGTTACGGCGAGGCCGGTGACTTCCGCCAGCTGATCGCAACTGATCCCGAGGCCGCCAAGGTCTTCGAGACGGCTCTCGGCATTGAGGGGCTGAAACGCCAGTGGGGCGTGCACGCCGCCGGCGTCATTATGTCCTCGGACCCCATCATCGATGTCATCCCGGTCATGCGGCGCATCCAGGACGGCCAGGTGATCACGCAGTTCGATTACCCCACCTGCGAGGGCCTGGGCCTGATCAAGATGGACTTCCTCGGCCTGCGGAACCTGACGATCATTTCCGACGCCCTGGAGAACATCAAGCTCAACCGGGGCCTGGACCTGGACCTGGACAGCTTGGCCCTGGATGACGTGGCTTCCTATGAGCTGCTGGCCCGGGGCGACACCCTGGGCGTGTTCCAGCTTGATGGTGGCCCCATGCGCTCACTGCTGAAGCTGATGAAGCCTGACAACTTCGAAGACATCTCCGCAGTGCTCGCGCTCTACCGGCCAGGCCCGATGGGCGCCAACGCGCACACCGACTACGCGCTGCGCAAAAACGGGATCCAGGAAGTCATTCCGATCCACCCCGAACTCAAGGAACCCCTTGCTGAAATCCTCGGCGGAACCTACGGCCTGATCGTCTATCAGGAGCAGGTGATGGCCGTAGCCCAGAAGCTCGCGGGCTATTCCCTCGGGCAGGCAGACATCCTGCGGCGCGCCATGGGTAAAAAGAAGAAATCCGAGCTGGACAAGCAGTTCGCCGGATTCTCCCAGGGCATGCAGGACAACGGCTATTCCATGGCCGCCGTCAAGACCCTGTGGGACATCCTGCTGCCGTTCTCCGACTACGCCTTCAACAAGGCCCACTCCGCCGCCTATGGCGTGATCTCCTACTGGACCGCCTACCTGAAGGCGCACTTTGCGCCGGAATACATGGCTGCCCTGCTGACGTCGGTCGGTGACGACAAGGACAAATCGGCAATTTACCTCAACGAATGCCGGCGCATGGGAATCACCGTGCTGCCGCCGGATGTGAACGAATCCGCGCTGAACTTCACCCCGGTGGGCACCGACATCCGCTTCGGCATGGGCGCCATCCGCAACGTGGGCGTCAACGCCGTCGAAGCCATGGTGGACGCGCGCGAAAAGGAAGGCGCCTACACGTCCTTCAAGGACTACCTGATGAAGGTCCCCGCGGTGGTCTGCAACAAGCGGACCATTGAATCCCTGATCAAGGCCGGAGCCTTCGATTCCCTGAACCACCACCGGCGCGCGCTGGCGATGATCCATGAAGAGGCCATCGACTCCGTCATCACCCTCAAACGAAACGAGGCAATCGGCCAGTTCGATCTCTTCGCCGGTTTCGAGGAGGCTGAATCCGAGGCGTCGCTGAGCATTGAGATTCCCGACCTGCCGGAATGGGAGAAGAAGGACAAGCTCTCGTTTGAGCGCGACATGCTCGGCCTGTACGTGTCAGACCACCCGCTGCAGGGCCTGGAAGGACTCCTCAGCCAGCACGCGGACCAGTCCATCACCTCGATCATCGGCGAAGACGGGCCGCACGACGGCGCCATCATCACCATCTCGGGCATGATCACCTCGCTGAGCCGCAGGATCGCCAAGGCGAGCGGCAACGCGTATGCCCGTGCCGAAATCGAAGACCTCGGCGGCTCCATGGAGGTGATGTTCTTCGGCCAGGTCTATGGCCCCATCGCTTCGGTCCTTGCCGAGGACCTGATCGTGGTGGTCAAGGGCCGCCTGCAGCGGCGGGACGATGGTGCGGTCACGTTGAACTGTATGGAGCTGTCCGTTCCGGACCTCAGTGAGGGAACCAACGGCCCCGTGCTCATTTCGATGCCTACGCACAAGGCAACCGAGGCTGTTGTCACCGAACTGGGCGATGTGCTTCGGAACCATCGGGGGAACTCGGAAGTCCGGCTTCACCTGCAGGGGGACACCCGGACGGAAGTCATGGGCCTCCCCGTCCATCTCAGGGTCAACCCCAGTCCGTCATTGTTCGGCGACCTGAAGGTGCTCCTGGGCCCAACCTGCCTGGATAACTAGGTCCCGTTAGTCAGATCTCGTAGTCCAGCGGGACCGGCTGGCCATAGCCGCCGGCGTGGTACAGGAGCGGCGAACCGTCGTCGCCCACTTCGCCGTCCACAACTTCAACCACTACCACGGCATTGTTCTCGAAGGAGAGCCGCATTTGGATCTTGCCGATCAGCCAGCCGGCGACGTCTTTGAGGATCGGGACCTCGTGCGGGCCAACTTCCCAGTGGTCCCCGCCGAACCTGTCCTTGGTACGCGCGAAACGGTCCGCCAGCGCCTGGTTTTCCAGGCCCAGCATGTGGACGCCGAGGTGGGTAGCGTTGGCCACCGCCGGCCAGGAACTTGAACTGCGGGCCATGTTGAAAGTGAACCGCGGCGGCTGTGCGGAAAGTGACGCCACGGACGTGGCGGTAAAGCCGTAGGGCTCGCCCTGGTAGTTCACGGTGATGATGGCGACCCCGGCAGCATGCCGCCGGAACATTTCCTTGAACGTGCCCTCGAACGGCGTTTTGTCTGTCATCTTGAGATTTGCTCCCTGAAAAGCAGGCTGAAATGGACTCTTCCTTAAGGGTATTAGTCCCCGCCGGACAGGGAGCAATCGCTTGACCCGGCACGTCATCTGTTCAGACTGCCCACGTCATCGAACCGGCCACACCCTACATTTGTTAAGGTTTGTTTCATGAGAGAACACATCAGCCGCCGGTCTTCCCGGCTGCCGTGGAAATGGTTTGCCGCTGCTGCCGCCGGTGGTGTTCCCGTCGGCCTCCTGTGGTGGCTGCTCGCCCCAGGGGGGATGAACCTGATCACGCGCAACCCCGCCCTGGCCGACGGGACCAATCCGGAGGTATGGCTGCTCAGGGACCTCACCCTTGCTGGGCTTTGTGTGTTCGCAGGGTGCCTGGTGGCCGTCTTCCTGACCGATAAAGGCGGCCGCGATGCGCAGGCGGCCTTCCTCCTGGGCCTGGCCGGCGGACTGGGCGGCGCCCTGATCGCGTGGCTGACCGGCGTGCTTGCGGGCCAGCTGTGGGGCGGCCCCGCAGATACGTCTGTCAATGCCAGCGTCGCGTTCTCGCTCCGGTCCCTGCCCGTGCTGATCCTGTGGCCGGCCGCGACTGCCACGTCCGTGTTTGTCCTGAGCCTGATAAACCTGCTCAGGAGCGGGCCCGCGAGTGCGGGCACGCCGGTAGCCGAAGGCAACGCGCCCGGCGCGTAAAATGGACCGGTGACCATTTCTCCTGAACTTCCTGCCACCCCGCCTGCCGCCGCTGTCAGCTTCCGGACGGTCGACCTTCGGGGCAGGGGCCTGACACTTGCCGGTTTGCGCGCCGCTGTTCCCCGCGCCCGGCAGCACACCATGTCGGATGCGGAACAGAAGGTGGTGGACATCATCAAAGCCGTCCGCGAGGACGGCTTCGCAGCCCTCAGCGACCTGGCACTCCGTTTCGACGGAGTCCAGCAGGTCCACCCCCGCGTCCCGGCAGCCTCGTTGGCCCGGGCGCTGGCGGAGCTGGATCCGGCGGTACGCAGCGCGCTGGAAGAATCCATCAGCCGGGCCCGGCGCTTCGCGGACGGGCAGCGGCCGCGGGATCTCGACGTCGAACTCGGCGACGGTGCGCTGGTGAGCCAGAACTGGGTGCCGGTATCGCGGGTAGGCTTGTACGTCCCCGGCGGCCTCGCCGTCTATCCGTCGTCCGTCATTATGAATGTCGTCCCGGCGCTGGCTGCGGGAGTGCAGTCCATCGCCCTGGCATCGCCGCCGCAGAAGAACTTCGGCGGCCTTCCGCACCCCACCATCCTCGCGGCCGCGGCCCTGCTCGGCATCGACGAGGTCTACGCCATTGGCGGCGCCCAGGCCATCGCTGCGTTCGCCTACGGCGTGCCGGCCAATGACGGCGGCCCGGCGCTGGAGCCCGTTGATGTGGTCACGGGTCCGGGAAACATTTTTGTGGCCACGGCGAAGCGCCTGGTCAAAGGTGTGGTGGGAATCGATTCCGAGGCGGGGACCACCGAAATCGCCATCCTGGCAGATTCAACGGCGCAACCTGACCTGGTGGCGGCGGACCTGATCAGCCAGGCGGAGCACGACCCCCAGGCCGCTTCTGTGCTCATCACTGACTCGGAGGACCTGGCCGCCGCAGTCCGCACCGAACTGGACCGGCAGGCGGCCGGCACCAAGCACTCCGCGCGCGTTTGCGAGGCGCTGTCCGGCCCGCAGTCCGGAGTTGTCCTGGTGGAGGACCTGGAACAAGGAATCGCAGCCTGCGACGCCTACGCCGCTGAACACCTTGAAATCATGACCGCCGACGCGCCGGCGGTGGCTGCCCGGATACGGAACGCCGGGGCGATTTTTGTGGGGGACTACAGTCCTGTCAGCCTGGGCGACTACTGTGCCGGCTCCAACCACGTCCTGCCCACCAGCGGTACCGCGGCGTTTTCCTCCGGACTGAACGTCACCACGTTCCTGCGCGCCATCCAGGTCATCAACTACAGCCGGGCCGCACTGCAGGAAGTCAGCGGCCACATCGTGAGCCTGTCCGGTGCCGAGGACCTGCCGGCGCACGGTGAAGCTGTCACCGCACGCTTCCGCGAGGCCCGCTGACTGAGCAGGTCTGCGGGGAAGGCTGAGGGCACCACTACATGTGGTAATTACAGGATTGTTATTCCGCTACATGTAGTCGTAAACTGAGAGACGGAGAGGTCCGCCGGGGCCCGAAACATCGGCGCCGGAAGACATCGAGGGAGGGGACACCATGTACTGTCCATTTTGCCGCAATCCGGACTCCCGCGTTGTGGACAGCCGTATGGCCGATGACGGCTCGGCCATCCGCCGCCGCCGGCAGTGCCCGGAATGCGGCCGCAGGTTCACCACCGTGGAAACCACCAGCCTTTCGGTGATCAAACGCTCCGGGGTGGGCGAACCCTTCAGCCGCAGCAAGGTCATCAACGGCGTGCGCAAGGCATGCCAAGGCCGGCCGGTCAGCGAAGATGACCTGGCGCTCCTTGCCCAGGAGGTGGAGGAGCAGATCCGTGCCTCGGGCGCGGCCGAGATCGACGCCCATGAAGTCGGCCTGATCATCCTTGGTCCGCTGCAGAAGCTTGACCAGGTGGCCTACCTGCGTTTTGCCAGTGTGTACCAGGCCTTCGAATCCCTTGAGGACTTCGAGACCGCCATTGCCCTGCTCCGCCACGAGTCCGGGGAAGAAGGCGCCCAACGCGCGGCGGCGCCCGCGAAGAGCTCCGAAAAGAGCCCCCTATAAGCTCCGGTGGTGGCCGCGGAGGGGAAGCCGCCGCCACCACCGGCACCGGCTGCCCCTCGACGCCGGTCAGCCACTGGCTACTTCGTGAGTTTGTGCTTTATGGCAATTTCAACGGCGGCACCGACGATCCCGGCCTCATTCTTGAGTTCGGCGGGAACGATCGGGGTGCGCAGTTTGAGGTGCGGCAAGTATTCGTCTGCGCGCTTGGAGATGCCACCGCCCACGATGAACAGCTCGGGCGAGAACAGGAACTCCACGTGCGAGAAGTAGCGCTGCAGCAGCACGCTGTATTCCTCCCAGCTCAGTCCGTCCCTTTCGCGGGCCACGGCTGAGGCTTTGCTTTCGGCGTCAAAGCCGTCGATCTCCAGGTGCCCCAGTTCTGCGTTGGGGACGAGGCGGCCATCGAAGATGAATGCTGAGCCAATTCCGGTGCCCAGGGTGATCACCAGGACAGTGCCATCCACCCCCTGACCCGCACCAAAGCGGGCCTCCGCCAGCCCGGCGGCGTCGGCGTCGTTAATGACCTCCACCGGGCGGCCAAGGCGTGCGGTCAGCAATGCATCAATGTCGGTGTGGAGCCAGGTCTTGTCCACATTGGCCGCCGAATGGACCACGCCATGCTGGATGATGCCGGGGAAGGTGACGCCCACGGGCGAATCCGCGGCCGGGGCCTCCGGGCGGCTGGAAAGCTCGGCAACCACCTGCGCCACGACGTCGGCTACGGCCTCAGGGGTGGCGGGCTGGGGCGTAGGCACGCGGAACCGCTCACCCAGCAGCTTGCCTTTTTTCAGGTCGACAATGCCGCCCTTGATTCCCGTACCGCCGATGTCAATGCCGATCAGCGGGGCGTTCTTGTGCGACTTCTCGTCCTTCTTGGCCAATGTTGTTCCGTTCGTGGCAGGGCGGCAGGTCGGCCGGGCGGCTGACCCGAAAAAATTTCAGGGGAGCGTGAGGATTTCGGCGCCGGATTCTGTCACCAGCAGTGTGTGCTCAAACTGGGCGGTACGTTTGTGGTCGCGGGTGACAACTGTCCAGTCGTCCTCCCACATGTCCCATTCGATGGTGCCGAGGGTCAGCATGGGTTCGATGGTGAACACCATGCCGGCCTCGATGACTGTGTTGTAGGCCGGCGCTGCATCGTAGTGGGGGATGATCAGGCCCGTATGGAACGCTTCGCCCACGCCGTGGCCGGTGAAGTCCCGCACCACGCCGTAGCCGAAACGCTTGGCGTAGGACTGGATGGCCCGGCCGATCACGTTGATCTCCCGGCCGGGAGCCACGGCTTTGATGGCCCGGTTGAGGGATTCCCGGGTGCGCTCCACTAGCAGGCGCGACTCGTCGTCGACGTCGCCCGCCAGGAAGGTGTGGTTCGTGTCGCCGTGGACTCCGTTGATAAAAGCGGTGATGTCGATGTTGAGGATGTCGCCGTCCTGGACCACGGTGCTGTCCGGGATGCCGTGGCAGATCACTTCATTCAGCGACGAGCACAGGGACTTCGGGAACCCGCGGTAGCCAAGCGTGGACGGGTAGGCCTTGTGGTCCAGCAGGAATTCGTGACCCACCTTGTCCAACTGGTCGGTGGTAACGCCGGGCCTAATGTGCTTGCCCACCTCAACGATGGCCTGTGCGGCGATCCGGCTGGCGATCCGGATTTTCTCAACGGTCTCGGCGGATTTGATCTCGGAGCCGGTGAACTTGGCCGGGCCGGGCTTGCCTACGTATTCCGGGCGCGGGATGGACGCGGGAACGGGGAGCTGCGGGCTGACGGTTCCGCGGGTAAGGGTGCCGGTGGGTGCAGTCGAGGCTAGGGAAGGCATAGATTGATCATATAAGGCACCGCATTAGGCCAAGTAACTGGAAGCCCCAAGCTGTCCGCATCCACGTTTACGTTACGTGGATCACGGCAGGGCCTGGCCAGCTGGAACGAGGAGGACCGATGACTGAGTACTGGTACAACGTGAACACCCACGAGGTGGAAGAGGACGCACTCTCAGACTGGAGCCAGCTGATCGGCCCCTACAAAACGCGGGAAGAGGCCGAACACGCCCTCGAAAAGGTCCGGGCCCGCAACGACGCGTGGGAGAAGCAGGACGACCAAGACTGATGCGCGAGGGGCCCCTGGCGAGCTTGCGAGCTTGGGGAGCGCGTCAGTCGCTAGAAGGAGTGCTCCGGTCCGGGGAACTGACCTGTTCGGACCTCGTCGCCGTACGCCTTCGCCGCGTCACTGAGGGTAGTGCGCAGGTCGGCATACTGTTTGACGAACTTCGCCATCTTGCCGCCGCGGAACCCGGCCATGTCCTGCCACACCAGCACCTGCCCCGTGGTGGCGTTGCCGGCGCCGATCCCCACCGTCGGCACGCTGACCGCCGCGTCAACGGCGGCCGCAGTGTCCGCCGGAACCATTTCCATCAGGACGGCGAACGCCCCCGCCTCCACCAGCGCCACGGCGTCGTCAATCAATCGCTGGGCGTCATCCCCGCGGCCCTGGACCCGGTATCCGCCCAGCGCGTGTTCACTCTGGGGGGTGAAGCCGATATGGGCCATCACCGGGACGCCGGCCTGGACCATGGCCCGGACGGTTTCCGCGTAGTATTTTCCGCCCTCGATCTTGACGGCATGTGCCAGCCCCTCCTTGAGGAACCGGACACCTGTTTCCACACCCTGCTGCGCCGAGACTTCATAACTGCCGAACGGCAGGTCTGCCACCACCAGGGCCCGCTTGGCGGACCGCGCCACGGCGCGGCAGAGGGGCAGGAGTTCATCCACCGTGACCGGCAGGCTGGTCTCGTTGCCGAATACGTTGTTGGACGCCGAGTCGCCTACCAGGAGGACCTCGATGCCAGCCTGGTCGAAGATCTCCGCGCTGTACTGCTCGTAGGCGGTCAGCATGGCGAAACGTTTGCCATCCCGCTTGGCCTGCTGCAGGTGGTGGATACGCACCCTGGGTGCGGGCTTCGCGTTCACTTCCGACGACGGCGGCTGCACCGGTGCAGGCCCGTTTCCGTAAGGTGCGTGTACTTCAGCGGACGCGCTTGACTCAGAGCTATTGGTTGAGGCCATGGCAAGAGCGTAATGCGGCAGCAGCAGTCCTAGCCACCGCAGACGGGCCGGCGGACCGTGATCCGCGTCATATTCACGTGCCCGCCAAGGGCATTTTTGCCATCTGTGGGCGCGGCCGTCAATGGTTGCTGTGTAAACGCTGTGTTACGTGCGGCGCCGTCGCCCGCATTGGAGCCGATTGCTTAGTAAAGTGATGGTGAACTGCTGCCGGCTGCCGCTTCCGCGGACCCGGGGCATGAACGATTGACCGGAGAAGAGGCCATCATGGACCGCCAGCAAGAGTTTGTCCTGCGCACAATCGAGGAGCGCGACGTACGGTTCGTACGTTTGTGGTTCACCGACGTCGTAGGTTCACTCAAATCTGTGGCACTTGCCCCGGCCGAGGTTGAAGGTGCGTTTGAGGAAGGGCTCGGTTTCGACGGTTCAGCCATCGAAGGCCTGGCACGCGTGTTTGAGTCGGACATGCTGGCGCAGCCGGATCCGTCCACGTTCCAGATCCTGCCCTGGCGTGGCGAGACCGAACAGACCTCGCGTATGTTCTGCGACATCCTGACTCCGGACGGCGAACCGTCGGCCGCGGATCCGCGCAATGTCCTCAAGCGCACGCTGGCCAAGGCTGCGGACATGGGGTTTACGTGCTACACGCACCCGGAGATCGAGTTCTACCTCCTCAAGTCCCAGCAGCCCGGGCCCGACGGTGCTCCGGTACCCGTTGACGAGGGCGGCTACTTCGATCACGTTCCCGGAGGCGTGGCGCAGGATTTCCGCCGCACGGCCGTGACCATGCTGGAATCCGTGGGCATTTCGGTTGAGTTCAGCCACCATGAAGCCGGTCCCGGCCAGAACGAGATCGACCTGCGCTACGCGGACGCCCTGCAGACCGCGGACAACATCATGACGTTCCGCACGGTGATCAAGGAAGTGGCCCTCCAGCAGGGAACCTACGCCACGTTTATGCCCAAGCCTTTCACCGACCACCCCGGCTCCGGGATGCACACGCACTTCTCGCTCTTCGAGGGCGACACCAACGCTTTTTATGAGGCGGGCGCCGAATTCCAGCTTTCCAAGACGGCCCGCCAGTTCATCGCAGGCATCCTGAAGCACGCTCCCGAGTTCACGGCTGTGACCAACCAGTTCGTAAACTCCTACAAGAGGCTCTGGGGTGGCGGCGAAGCGCCAAGCTACCTCAGCTGGGGCCACAACAACCGTTCGGCGCTGGTGCGGGTCCCGCTGTACAAGCCCGGCAAGGGCCAGTCGGCCCGCATCGAATACCGCGGCATCGATTCGGCAGCGAACCCCTACCTTGCCTACGCCGTCCTGCTGGGGGCCGGGCTTAAGGGGATCGAAGAAGGCTACGACCTGCCCGCCGCAGCAGAGGACGACGTCTGGTCACTGAGCTCCGCCGAGCGCCGTGCCATGGGCCACGACCCCCTGCCCGCCAGCCTTCACGATGCCATCCGGTCCATGGAGGACTCCGAACTGATGCCCCAGATCCTCGGCGAGCAGGTCTTCGAGCACTTCCTGCGCAACAAACGTGCCGAATGGCAGGACTACCGGCTCCAGGTGACGCCCTACGAACTGCAGCGCAACCTCGGCATTCTCTAGGCGGCGGTGAGCCTCGCACGCCGCCTCATCTCAGCCGGCTTCAGTGACCTGGAGAAGGGTGAGCGCTTCCTTGCTGCCCCGGAACTGGACGGCCTGGACCCGGACAGGATTTTCGCCGGCCTGCAATTGGCCGCCAACCCCGACACCGCACTGCAGTCACTGGTGCGGCTGATCGAAAAGCACCCCGGTCTCCGGGAGCTGGCCGCGGCCGATCCGGAGACAAGCGAGCCGCTCTACCGGGTGCTCGGGGCCTCCGAAGCGCTGGGGGAATTCCTCATCCGGCACCCTGAGCACCTGGACGCCTTCGACGTCACGGCCAGTCCCGAGCCACTTCAGGGAGACCCGGAACAACTCCGCTCTGTCCTCCTGAAATCCGTCCGCGCGGAACCCGGGTCAGCACGGCCCGTGGCGGGAATGACCGGAGCCGACGCCTATGCCGCGCTGCGGTCGGCATACCGCCGCGGGGTGGTGGACCTGGCGGTCAAGGACATGTGCGCTGCTGACCCGCTGGACTTTATGCCCGCCGTCGGAGCTGAACTCGCTGACCTGGCAGGGGCCGCGATCGAGGCTGCGCTGGCAGTTTCCCGTGCCGAGGCTGCTGAGCAGTTCAGCGCCGGGGAGGTGGCCGCCGTTGGCCTGGCCGTCATCGGGATGGGCAAATGCGGAGCGCGGGAACTGAATTATATTTCCGACGTCGACGTCATCTACGTGATCGACGCCGGCGACCTGGACGACGCCCGTGCCAGTACTATCGGCACAGCCTTGGCCACCGGTATTTCCCGGGCGATCTCCTCCGTGGCACGTGAACCCGGCCTCTGGGAAGTGGACGCCAACCTGCGGCCGGAGGGCAAGTCCGGCCCACTGGTCCGAACTTTGGCCTCACACGAAAGCTACTACGCCCGCTGGGCAGAGAGTTGGGAATTCCAGGCGCTCCTGAAGGCGCGGACCATCGCCGGTGACAAGGACCTGGGGGAACGCTACGAAAAAGCCGTGGCCCCATTGATCTGGAGCTCCGCGGGCCGCGAAGGGTTCGTGGAGTCCGTGCAGGCGATGCGCCGAAGGGTTACCGAGCATATCCCGGCGGCGGAAGAACAGCGGCAGATCAAACTCGGCCGCGGCGGCCTCCGGGACGTGGAGTTCACCGTGCAGCTGCTCCAGCTGGTGCACGGAAAATCCGACGAAACCATTCGGCGCAGGGATACCACCGCAGCAATAGCGGCACTCTCAGCCGGAGGCTACATCGGCAGGTCCGACGCCGCCGCTTTCGATCACGCGTACCGGTACCTTCGACTCCTGGAACATCGCATCCAGCTGTTCCAGCTCCGGCGGACACACCTGATGCCCGTCAGCGAAGCGGCACAGCGCGCCCTCGCAAAGGCAGTGCTTAGCCCCTTCTCCAATGACAGGCCGCCGCCGGCTTCGCTGCTGGCCACCTGGCAGAAGACCAAACGCTCTGTCCGCGAACTGCACGAACGTATTTTCTACCGTCCGCTGCTTAACACCGCTGCCAAACTCAGCAGCGAGGACGCCAAGCTGACGCCGGAGGCCGCCCAGGGCCGCCTCGCCGCGCTGGGCTATCGTGACCCGCGGGGTGCCATGCGGCATATCGAGGCACTCACCGCCGGTGTCAGCCGGCGGGCAGCCCTGCAACGCCAGCTGCTGCCCATCCTGCTGGACTGGCTCGCCGAAGGTGTTGATCCCGACGCCGGGCTGCTCGCGTTCCGGCGCGTCAGTGAGGCCCTTGGCACCACCCACTGGTATCTGGGCATGCTCCGGGATTCCACAGCGGCGGCTGAACGGCTATGCAACGTGCTCTCGAACTCACGCCTGATTGCGGATCTTTTGGAGGTTTCGCCGGAGTCGGTGGCGTGGCTAGGCACCAACAAAGACCTCGTGCCGCTGGGCTTCGAAGCCCAGTGGCAGGAGATCACGTCCAAAATGTCGCGCCACTCGGACCCGGAAAACGCCATCAGGCTGATCCGGCTCATTAGGCGCCGGGAGATCCTCCGGATCGCGATCGCCGACTCTGCCGGGCTTCTCAACCAGGACCAGGTGGGCGCGGCGCTGGCTGACACCGACCGGGCAGCGGTGCTGGGCGCGCTGCGCGTGGCCGAAGGCATCGTCTCTGCTGCGGGACCGCTCAAGACCGCGATATTGGTGGTGGCCATGGGCCGCCAGGGCGGCCGCGAGATCGGCTACGGCTCCGACGCCGACGTCATGTACGTGCACCGCGCGTTGCCGGGCTATACGGACGAGGAAGCGCAGGATCAGGCGGCTCGGATTGTCGCGAAGGTCTCCAGCCTGCTCACGCAGCCGCTCAAGCCGGCCATCATGGCCGAGCGGGTGCTGCAGATGGACGCGGATCTTAGGCCCGAGGGCAAAAACGGGGCCATGGTCCGCTCGCTCGATTCGTTCGCCGAATATTACCGCCGGTGGTCGTTGATCTGGGAAGCGCAGGCGCTGCTGCGTGCCCGGCCCATGGCGGGCGACGATGCCCTGGCCGAGGACTTCCTGGCCCTCATCGACCCCATTAGGTACCCGGAGTCGATTTCGGAGCAGGACGTCCGGGAGGTTCGCAGGGTCAAAGCGCGGGTGGAAGCGGAGCGGTTGCCGCGCGGGGCGGATCCGGCACGCCACGTGAAGCTTGGCCGCGGAGGACTGAGCGACGTCGAGTGGCTGGTGCAGCTCCTTCAGCTCCAGCACGCGGCCAAGCACCCGGAACTGCGGACCACGTCAACCGTGGAGGCCCTGGAAGCGGCGGCTTCACTGGACCTGCTCACCGGGCCTGACGCGAAGCTGCTGGCCGACGCGTGGCGGCTCGCCAGCCGGATCCGGTCCGCCAACGTCATCTGGAGCGGCAGGGCGTCGGACACGCTGCCGTCCGCCCGCGGGGACCTTGAGGCGGTGGCCCGCTGGTGCGGCTACGAACCTGGCAACGCGGCCGCCCTGGAAGAGGACTACCTCCGCTTGAGCCGGCGGGCCCGTGCGGTGTTCGAGAAAGCCTTCTACGGCCATTAGCGGCTGCCTGAGGTTCTCCCGGAAGGCAGCAGACAGCTGCCGCGGTGCGGTGCTAGGTTGGGGGCCATGGCTACCCAAATCTACCTGAACCTGCCCGTGAAGGATCTGAAGCGGTCCGTCGATTTCTTTACCGCCCTTGGCTTCTCCTTTAATCCGGACTACACCGATGAAAACGCGACCTGCATGATCATCAACGACAACGCGTTTGTGATGCTCCTCGTGGAGGGTTTCTTCAAGACGTTCACGTCCCGGTCCGTGGCCGATGCCACCACTTCCACCGAGGCCATCACGGCCTTTTCTGTGGACAGCAAAGAAGCCGTGGACGAAACGGTACGCAAGGCGCTGGCCGCCGGCGGCACCCCGTCCCAGGAGGTCCAGGACTACGGCTTTATGTACAACCACAGTTTCCAGGACCCGGACGGCCACCTGTGGGAAGTCATGTGGATGGACCCTGCCGGCCCATCGGCCGAGGGCGGGGCTCCCGCCGGATCCGACGGACAGCTGACCTGAAAACCCGGGTTGATTCCGTCTGGCTAATTGCCCTGGATGACCTCAGTGCGGATGCGCTTGCCATCCAGTTGGGTGAGGTGGCAAACATTGAGCTGGGTCCAGGGCAAAGCAACTTCGTTGGTGACCCGCTTCGCATGGTCCTGGCGGGACTGGAAGAGGATTCGCGGTTCCCTTATGTCGTGGAGGCCGCGGGCTACGCTGTGGGCGTGCTGACCCTCCAGGCCGGTGCCGCGCGCCTGGCCGGCTGGCCGGACGAGGATTCGGCCTGGCTGTTGCGGGGTTTCCTGATCGACAGGCGCCACCAGGGGCAAGGCCTCGGGCCGCTGGCGGCAATGTCCGCGGTGGAGGCGGCCGCGAAACTGACCGCCAGGCGCGGAACCCACGAGGCCGGCGTCGTGCTTTCCGTCAACGAAGCCAATCCGGCCGGGTTGTCCGCGTACAGGACCGCCGGCTTTGTGGACCAGGGGCAGTACCTGGGCGGCAGTTCCGGACCGCAACGGATCATGTACCGGAGCTTCACGGGATAATTCGTCCAGACACGGCGGCCGGGCATTGCCTCCGGCTCCACATTGATCGATCATGTGGATTGGCGGTGTTCTTCAAACCTTGTTGGGGGGAAGGCTTGAAAAGTCTTCGTCTCGGGGAGCACATGTCAGGGGGCTGGCTTCTGGTCTCAGCACGTCTGGAGTCAGCTCCCACCTTAGGACAAAAAAGTCCGCCCGGCCTGCAGCATTGACGCTGGCAGCCCGGGCGGACTTTTTGGCGGACTGAACGGGTTCAGCCGCGGATCTGGCTAGACGCCGTAGTAGAGCTCGAACTCGTACGGGTTCGGGCGCAGGGACAGCGGGCGGATCTCGTACTCGTACTTGTACTCGATCCAGGTGTCGATCAGGTCCTGGGTGAACACGCCACCGGCCTGCAGGAACTCGTTGTCCTCGCGCAGGGCCTCCAGTGCCTCTTCCAGCGAGCCCGGAGCCTTCGGGATGTCCTTGGCTTCCTCGGCGGGCAGCTCGTAGAGGTCCTTGTCGATCGGAGCCGGCGGTTCGATGCGGTTGCGGATGCCGTCAATGCCGGCCATCAGCTGGGCAGCGAAGGCCAGGTACGGGTTGGACGAGGGGTCCGGAGCGCGGAACTCGATGCGCTTGGCCTTGGGGTTGGAACCCGTGATGGGGATACGGATACCGGCGGAGCGGTTGCCCTGCGAGTACACCATGTTGACCGGAGCTTCGAAGCCCTTGACCAGGCGGCGGTAGGAGTTCACCGTCGGGTTGGTGAAGGCGAGGACGGCCGAGGAGTGCTTCAGCAGGCCGCCGATGTACCAGCGGGCCATGTCGGACAGGCCGGCGTAGCCCTTTTCGTCGTAGAACAGCGGCTCGCCGTTGGTCCACAGCGACTGGTGGCAGTGCATGCCCGAACCGTTGTCGCCAAAGACCGGCTTCGGCATGAAGGTCACGGACTTGCCCCAGGCGTCGGCCGTGTTCTTGACGACGTACTTGAACTTCTGCAGGTCGTCTGCGGCGTGGGTCAGGGTGGTGAACTTGTAGTTGATTTCAGCCTGACCGGCGGAGCCTACCTCGTGGTGGCTGCGCTCGACCTCGAGGCCGGCCTCATCCAGGGCGATGCACATGGCGTCGCGGAGGTCAGCCTGCTTGTCGGTGGGGGAAACCGGGAAGTAGCCGCCCTTGATGGGGGTCTTGTAGCCGAGGTTTCCGCCGTCTTCTTCGCGGCCGGTGTTCCAGTGTGCTTCTTCGGAGTCGATCTTGTAGAAGCTGCCCTCGGGGGAGGACTGGTACTGGACGTTGTCGAAGACGAAGAATTCGGCTTCCGGAGCGAAGAACGCGGTGTCGGCGATGCCCGTGGAGGCGAGGTAGGCCTCAGCCTTTTCGGCCACGCCGCGGGGGTCGCGGTGGTAAGGGTCTCCGGTGCGGGGGTTCACGATGGAGAAGTTCAGCGCAAGGGTCTTCTCCATGCGGAAGGTGTCCAGGAATGCGGTGGTGACGTCCGGGATCAGCTGCATGTCGGATTCGGCGATGCCCTGGAATCCGCGGATGGAGGAACCATCGAAGAGCTGGCCGTTGACGAAGAAGTCCGCGTCGACGCTCTTTGCCGGCACGTTGAAGTGCTGCTGCACACCCGGGAGATCGGTGAAGCGGATATCGACGAATTTAATATCTTCGTCCTTGATGAACTTGAGGACTTCGTCCGCAGTCTTGAACATCTATGCTCCTTACGCATATGTAATATCTGGCTGGCAAGCCAACTGATCCAGCGCAATCCGAAGGGCAGGGAAACCAAGTTTCCCTGCTTGGGAGGTATTGCTTGAAACTGCTATCAGCCTATGGACACGTCATTTCCCGTCAGTGTCCACATTGTTTCGGGCAGGTTACAGAATGCCCCGTTCAGGTTACAGAATTGTCCTGATCAGGTAACGCTATCCGGTGTCCGTAGTGTGGTCCAACGGTTTCCACTCTGTGGTCGGCGGTGAGTCGGTAAGCTTGGACGGTGGTAGATCGCAATGACATTGGCTCCTGGCTCAGCGGACCGGACACGTCCGGCATCTCAAAGTACCCGGGGGAGCGCCTGGGATTGCCCGAATCCGGTTCCGGCTCCATCGCCAGGGCGGGCAGGCGCATCCTCGCAATCGTCCTTGACTGGGGGATTTCCCTGCTGATCAGCAATTTTGCCTTCGGCGGTGACTCCTGGGCCACGTTGGCGATTTTCGCCGCGGAACAGATGCTGCTTGTGGGCACCCTCGGTTACAGCATCGGCCACCGCGTTGCCGGGATCCAGGTCCTGCGACTGGGCGGCGGGCCCGCGGGTCCAATGGCTGCCGTGGTGAGGTCAGTGCTGCTGTGCCTGGTGATTCCCGCCGTAATTTTCGATCCGGACCAGCGGGGACTGCACGACAAGGCGATGAATACCATCCTCGTGCGGCGCTAGCAGTAATCGGGACCCGGCCGTGGCGGTTCGCCGGCACCTGACTCCCCCGAACACCTGACGCCCCCGAACACCTGACGGCCCCGAATACAGGGCAGTGCGCCGTCAGACCCCCACTGTTTCCTTTGTCCCGGCAGGAACGGCCGTGCCGGGCGTCAGGTAGCCGCGCTTTCCGGCCCAGCGTTCGAACGCGACAGTGGCGAACGGGAACACCGCCGACAGTCCCGCGAACAGGGCCACAACGAAGGGCCACCGCTGGAGACGCCACAGGGCGAGGGCGGCGATGCCGTAGCCCACAAACAGCGCACCATGGATAGGGCCGGCGATCTCCACACCCAGTTCGGTGGTCTTGGCGATCCACTTGAAGTACATGCCAGCCAGCAGGGCAGCCCAGCTGAAGGCTTCGGCAACAGCCAGGACGCGGAAGGCCCGGATAACAAGAGTTCTAACGGGAATGGTCATGATGCTACTTCCAATCAATGTGCCCGCCTGTTCGGCGGCGTCTGGCAGACAAAAACCGCCCTGGTTCCGGCAAGCCGGAACCAGGGCGGTTCAAGGGTCTTAGCGTCCGCGGTTGGGGCGCGCTTTGTAGGGGTCGATTCCCTTGGGAATCGGGAGGCGGTTGCCCAGCGAGGAAATGCGCTTGGATACCGCATTCACCTCAAGCTTGGTCAGTTCATTCTTCAGCTTGCCCATTTTCTTGGCTACCTGGCTGATGGGAACCTGGCCCTCGCCGCGGCCGCTTTCGATCATGTGGACCGTGACGTTCGGGAGGATGCGTGCAAGGCGCTTACGCTCGGCGTCGAGCATTGGCTTGACGCGGATGGTGGGGCCTTCGCTGACCAGGACGACGCCGGGACGGCCGACGGCGCGGAACACGGCGTCCTGCGTGCGCGGGTTGACGGCAACCGGCTGGTCCTCGGTGATCCAACCGCGCTTCAGCGTGCCCAGTGCCGCGCCGGAAGCTCCGGGCTGGTTCTCAATCTGGGCGAACGCGGCGCGTTCGGCACGACGCGAAAGGATCAGGGTGGCGCCGAGGAGGCCCAACGGAATGCCGATCAGCAGGCCGGTGATCCAGTTGTCCAGCCAAAAACCCACCAGGAAGCTGACAGCCACAACACCCAGGAACACCAGCAGCATCAGCCACGGGACCATGGGGTCATGGCGGCGGGTCATGTTAAAGACTTCGCCGATCTGCTTGAGCCGGCTGGGCTTCTTGACCTTTGCTTCTTTTGGCTTGCGCGAGAAGAGGCCACGCTTCGGGGCGTCAGAGGCCGCCGGAGTGCTGTTACTGGAATCAGGGGAGTTCGCCATAGTTCCTCAATTCTACGTGATTTATGCCTGAGGGCCGGACGCCGGAGAATGTCCGGTGCCGGCCCTCAGGGATACCAAACTATGGCTTAGGAATGTGCGGCCAGCAGTGAGCTGGCTTCCTGGCGGGTGCTGCCGGAGGACTCGATGTGGGCGAGTTCGGCGGGGATTTCCCAGCCCTTCTTGCGCATCGCGGTGGCCCAGAGCCGGCCGGCCCGGTAGGAGGAACGGACCAGCGGCCCACTCATCACACCGAGGAACCCGATCTCGTTGGCCTCGTCCTGCAGGTCCACGAACTCCTGCGGCTTGACCCAGCGGTCCACCGGCAGGTGCCGTTCGGAGGGGCGCAGGTACTGGGTGATGGTGATCAGGTCACAGCCGGCCTCATGCAGGTCCCGCAACGCTTCGGAGATCTCCTCGCGGGTCTCGCCCATGCCCAGGATCAGGTTGGACTTGGTCACCATCCCGAGCTTGCGGCCCTGGGTGATGACATCCAGGGACCGGTCATACCGGAACGCGGGCCGGATGCGCTTGAAAATCCGGGGCACCGTCTCGACGTTGTGCGCGAAGACCTCCGGCTTGGACTCGCAGATCGCCGCGATGTGCTCGGGCTTGCCGGAGAAGTCCGGGATCAGCAGTTCGACGCCGGTGCCCGGGTTCAGCTCGTGGATCTTCCGGACCGTCTCGGCATACAGCCACACACCCTCATCGGCCAGGTCATCCCGGGCCACCCCGGTGACCGTGGCGTAGCGCAGCTGCATGGCCAGGACCGAGCGGGCCACCTTCGTGGGCTCAAACATGTCCACCGGGGACGGCTTGCCCGTGTCGATCTGGCAGAAATCACAGCGCCGGGTGCATTCGGACCCGCCGATCAGGAACGTGGCTTCCTTGTCTTCCCAGCACTCGAAAATGTTCGGGCAGCCGGCCTCCTCACACACCGTGTGCAGGCCTTCCTTCTTGACCAGGTTCTTGAGCTNAGGTACTGCAGAGTTGCGCTGCTCAACGCGCAGCAGCTTCCGGCCTTCTGGTGCCAGTGTCACAGGAGTGCTCCCTCAGGGCTTGAAACGAGTGCTTCTTCGTGCTTGCGAAATTCTTCCACGAACCGGTCCGCGATATCGCTCGGGGCGATGTTCCTGTCGGTTTCGATGGACAGTGTGGTGACGCTGGCGTCGGTGATGCCACAGGCGATGATCTGGGCATACGGCGCCAGATCATTGTTGCAGTTAATGGCGACGCCGTGCATTGTGACCCCGTCCAGGACCCGGATGCCGATTGCTGCAATCTTCCGGTCCGGGCCCTTGCTGTCCGCCGTGATCCACACGCCGGCGCGTCCCTTGATGCGCTCTGCGTTGATGCCATAGTCAGCCATTACCGCGATCATGACGGCTTCGAGCCGCTCAACGTAGTCTCGGATGCCTGACCGGTTCTTTAGCTTGAGGATCGGATACGCGATCAGCTGGCCGGGGCCATGCCAGGTCAGCTTTCCGCCGCGGTCCACCGCCACTACGGGCGTGCCGTCCAACGGGCGCTCGTGCTCTTCTGTGAGCTTGCCCGCTGTATAGACGGCGGCATGTTCAAGGATGAGGACAGTGCTGGGCGCTTCGGCTGCGACGACCTTGCCGTGGATCCTGCGCTGCAGATCCCAGCCGCGCGTGTAGTCAACGAAGTCCGGGGCGAGACCCACCTGTGAACACTCAAGAGTCATGCCGTCAAGCTTAGACCCCGATCCGCGAGGGGTCCGGTTATAGTGTCGGACCTCTCATGCACTGACTCGTGCTTTGTCGGATCCAGTGGGCCTGTGGATAACTTCTGCAGGCATTCCCGGATTCCGCTAGACATGAGTCATGGATGATTTCACTGCCCCCGTGGTTCCCGGGTTCCTGGTGGGCCGCGTGTTGGGCCGCGGCGGAAGTGCAACCGTGTGGCTGGTTACGGACGAAGGGTCCGGCCGCGAGTTTGCGCTGAAATGCCTCGGTGCAGGGCACAGTGGCGCGACCGGTCCCGGCGAAGGCACGGAAACAGGGGCCGACGCCGAGGAGGCCATCCGCCGTGAAATCCGCATTCTTTCTGCCCTTGACCACCAGCACCTCATCAAAGCCCACGACGCCCTCCGTCTTCGCGAGCCGGCCGGATCAGCAGTGACGGCCGGAGGGACAGTAGGGCTGCTGCTGGATTACGCGCCCGGCGGTTCCCTCGGAGAGCTGGTCGCAAGCAGGGCCAAGCTCACCATCGGGGAGACGGTCACCGTGCTCACCCCTATTGCCCAGGTACTTGGCTACCTGCACGGCCAGGGGTTCACCCACGGTGACGTATCGCCCGGGAACGTCCTCTTTACAGGCCATGGCAAGCCAATGCTGTCCGACGTCGGCATCGCCAGGATGGTGGGTGATGTTTCGGCAGTGCCGGACCATGGCACCCCAGGGTTCATGGATCCGGCACCGGTGGACGCCGTGAGGGCGGGGCTGCAGCCGGAACGCGACGTTTACTCGGTGGCGGCGCTGGGGTGGTACTGCCTAACGGGCCAGCCGCCACGCCGTACCGCCGACCGTCCGCCTCTTTCCCTCCTGCTCCCTGACGTTCCAGTCGAGCTGGCCGCGGCCCTGGAGGCTGGCCTTAATGAGGACCGGCGGCTCCGGCCCACGGCTGTTGAGCTGGCGACGGCGGTCTACCGCAGTGCCCCACCGTTGCCGGTGGACCTCGCCTCCTCCGTCCACGCCACGGTTATCCCGCAGCTGCTGACGCGGCGCCCCGTCCCGGAACATCCCGGCGGCGCACTGCGGAATGGTCTCCGGGCCTGGCGGCGCCGGATCTCGACGTCGCGTTGGTCCGGGCTGGTGGGGGTGCGGCAGGTCCTTCCGTTCCCGGCCGGGGAGAAAGCGGAGATGCCCGTGGTGCGCGCACCGAAGCCCCGCGCACCGGAGGCCAGCGCACCAGCGGCCGACCGCGTCACCGCCATGGTCCAGGCTGTCGACGGGGAAAAGCCGGCGCCGCGCGGCAGGCATGCCGTGGAATCTGGCCCGAAGGATCACGAACAAAACCCCGGGGCGAAGCGTCGGACGGTGGCGTGGCAGAAGGTGGTGGGCCCCGGACCGAACCGGCGCGGCGGGCGTGTGGGGATGGCCCGACGCAATCGGGGCACGGTGCTGCTGGCGGTGGGAACCGGTGCCATCGTGGCGGGAGCCATCTGGGCCGCCGGCGCTTTTGGGCCGGAGGGGCCGTGGGCGGTGCCCGCCGGACCAGGGGCGGTCGCTGCCAGTGCCGGCGACAGGACCGGCGCACGGGCAGAAGCGGAGAATGCGGCTGCCGGCGAGCTAGTCACTGGCGAGCTGGACACCATGCTCGGCGCTGCAGGAGTCCCGGCCGACGCCGCGGCCCAGCTGGACTCGGCGGACCCGCTCGAAGCAGTCCGGGGATTGGCCGCCGTGAGGTCCCTGGCCTTCAGTTCCGGCCGGCTGGAGCTGCTGGATCTGGTTAATGCCCCGGGATCGGCGGCCTCTGCCGCGGATGCAGGCCTTAAAGCCGAGCTCCAGGAGTCAGGCCACGTCCTGGCCGGATTCACGAGTTCCGTAGCGGATCTGCAGATCCAGCCCGGCAGTCCCTCCGGCCAGGTTGTCGTCAGTGTCACGTCAGCCACGTCGCCCTATGAGGAAAGGGATGCTTCCGGAGCGATCGTGGCGGCCGGCGCCCCTGCAGCCGCCCAGAACCTCCGGCTGGTGCTGGTCTCCGTTGACGGCCGCTGGCGGATCACGGATGTCCTTCCCGAGACCTGACTGGTTGCCTCAGCACGTTGCCTCAGCCTGTTGACTCAGCCCGTTGACTCAGGCTCAGTGCCTGCCGGCCACCCAGGCAGCGGCCTGGGCCAGTGACGGGTGCTGCCACTGGAAGCCGGCTGCTTCCAGTGCCGCCGGTTCCATCCGCTGGCTGGGAAGGATGAGTTCATCGGCCAGCTGACCCAGGACCAGGCGCAGGGCCGGCGACGGTACGCGGAAAAATGCCGGCCGGTGGAGCGCGGATGCCAAGGCGCCCACCAACGCGTTGACGTCAGCGCTTTCGGGGGCGCAGACGTTGACCGGTCCGTGGAGCCCGGAGTCAGCGAGGAACATAAATGCAGCGGCGACATCCGGAAGAGTGATCCACGGCCAGTACTGCCGGCCGTGGCCGAGAGGACCGCCCACCCCGAGGCGAAGCAGCGGCAGCAGCCGGCCCAGCGCGCCACCTGCGGGGCTGAGAACAACACCAGTGCGTGGTGTGACCACGCGGACGCCGGCCGGCGCCCGATGGGCGGCGGCCTCCCACTCGACGCAGATACGTGACAGAACACCCGAGCCCGGCGACGCGTTCTCCCGGAGCTGGGCGGACCCGGAATCGCCGTAGTACCCGGACGCCGACTGGCTGATAAACGTGCGCGGCGGGTCGTCAAGCGTGGCCATGGCCGCGGTCAGGGTGCCGGTGGCTGCCAAGCGCGAGGTCATCAGCTCGTCGATCCGTCGTCTGGTCCAGGGTCTGTCCCCGATCCCGGCACCGGAGAGGTTGACCACTGCGTCCGCGCCGGCCAGCGCCGCCGGATCCAGGCGGCGCGCTGCGGGGTCCCAGCGGATTTCGGCCGCGGACGTGGGCTCGCGTCGGACGAGAGTGGTCACGTCATGGCCGGCCTCTCGCAGCGTTGCGGACAAATGGGTCCCGATCAGGCCTGAGGCCCCGGCAATGACGATGTGCATGATCCATCTCACCACGGCCCGCACGCCGTCGGTACCTCCCCGGGACCGTACCGGGAGTTGACTATGATCGAACGATGACTTCTTCGAGCTACTTCCGGTTTCCGCATGTCCACGGCGATCTGGTCACGTTTGTGGCAGAGGACGACGTGTGGATCGCGCCGCTCAGCGGCGGCCGCGCCTGGCGGGTTTCGTCACTGCAGCTGCCCGCCCGCAATCCGCGGTTTACGCCAGACGGCAAACGGCTGGTCTGGACTGTCGTCCAGGGAACCGCCCCGGAAGTGGTCTCGGCGGAGGTGGACGGCGGTGGCTACCGGCAACTGACGTATTTCGGCCACGCCACAACCAAGGTCAAAGGCTTCACGGCAGCCGGCGATGCAGTAGTGACCAGCGCGTTCCGCCAGGCTGAAAGCCGGCATACCTACGCTTACAGCGTCCCGGTCGACGGCGGGTCGGCTGAGGAGCTCCCCTTCGGGCCGGTCGAATCCGTGGCCTTTGGTCCGGAAGTGGGGGACGAGCGGCCGGTTGTCCTGGCCAGTGTGCTCTCCCGTGAACCGGCCTGGTGGAAGCGGTACCGCGGCGGCACCGCGGGCAAGCTCTGGATTGACGCCGACGGAAACGGGGAGTTCGAGCGCCTGGTTCCCCACCTCGACGGAAACCTCGCAGATCCGATGTGGGTGGACGGGCGCATCGCGTTCCTGTCAGACCACGAGGGTTACGGAAACCTGTACTCGGTGCTGCCTGGCGGCGGCGATCTTCGACGGCACACCGACCACGAGGACTTCTACGTCCGGCACGCGTCCACCGACGGCGGGCGGGTTATCTTCGAATCTGCCGGTGAGCTCTGGATCCTGCACGATCTGTCCTCTGCCGCGGTACGGCTGGACATCTCGCTGGGTTCCGCGTCGCAATCGCGTCGCCCGGGCCTGCTGAAAACCTCCAAACATCTGGGCACGGTGGTGCCGGATGACAGCGGCTCCGCCAGCGCAGTGGAGGCCCATGGCACCCTTCACTGGCTCCGTCACCAGGACGGCCCCTCCCGTATCGTCGAGGCCACCCCGGGTGTCCGGGCACGGCTCCCCAGGCCGCTCGACGGCGGCCGCCTCGCTTACGTCGCCGATCACGACGGCGTGGAGGCGATCTACATCAAGGAGATTGCCGCGCAGGTTCCCGACAGCGTGGTCCCTGCCGTCACGGCAGCCCCGGCGGCCGTGCCCGCTGCAGCCGCCCGGGACCAATCGGAAGCGCCACTGCCGCGCCCGGTTCCCGCGGCGGCATCGTCCGCACCGGTGACTGCCGACGTCGTTGTTCCGGTGCCTGATGACTCCCGGGCCGATGACTCCCCGGCCGACGCCGCCCACGGCCCGTCGGAAGCCGCCGCCAACGCAGGACCGTCCGGCCTGCCGACCCGCATCGCCTTCCCGACGCCGTCACGCGCCAGCGCCCTGGAAGCGAGCCCCGATGGCCGGTGGCTTGCGGTGGGTACCTCCTTCGGGGATGTCTATGTGGCGGACACAGCCACCGGTGTGCTTTCCCTCGTCACCAGCATCGGCGAGGGCAGCATCGCGGAACTCGCGTGGTCTCCTGACTCCCAGTGGCTTGCCTGGTCCGAACCTGTCACCTCGTTCGGCTCCCGGAGCCGGCTCCGGCTGGCCAATGCCGCGGACCTGGCGGGCGGCATTGTCGAGGTCACTGACGGCCGTTTCTGCGACGGGTCCCCAAGCTTCACGCCGGACGGTAAGTTCCTGGCCTTCCTGTCCAACCGCAGCTTTGATCCGGTGTACGACGGCCACTCGTTCGACCTGTCCTTCCCCAGCCCCATCAAGCCGTACCTGGTGGCACTGGCTGCCACGACGCCGTCGCCGTTTGGCCCCGCTGTTGACCTGTCCCCTGCCGCAAACACGGACAGCGCGGACACCACGGACGCAGACACCGCAGGTCCCGCGGTCCACGTGGATCCGGCCGGGCTGGCCCACCGTGTCATCGGCGTTCCGGTGCCCCAGGGCAACTACACGTCACTCACGTCAACGGAGGGTGCACTGCTATGGCTGGACTGGGCCCTGGCAGGCGTCACCGGCGACGGCAAAGCCAGCCAGGAAGACAAGGACGCCCGCCCCAGCCTGGTCCGGTTCGACCTGGCCCGCCGGAAGTCCGCCACGCTGGTGGAAGCCCTGGACAGCTACCGGCTCTCCGGCGATGGCAAGAAAGTAGTGCTGGTCAACGACAAGCAGGTCAGCGTGGTTCCTTCTGCTGCCAAAGCCGATGAGGAATCCGGCCAGCTGGTCAAGGTGGACCTGGGCCGCATCCGCGTGATGATGGATCCCCTCAGCGTCTGGGGCCAGGCGTTCGACGAAGCCTGGCGCCTGCAGCGCGATTTCTTCTGGGCCGAAGACATGGCAGGACAGGACTGGGAATCGATCCACAAGCGGTACCGTCCGATCGTTGACCGGTTGGGGTCCCACGACGACCTGGTGGACCTGCTCTGGGAGCTGCACGGGGAACTGGGGACCTCGCACGCCTACGTCCGGCCCGCAGCCGTCACGGAAAACGGCAGCAATGGCCAGGGACGGCTTGGCGCAGACTTCACGTTCACACCCGCGGGCTGGGAGATCACCCGCATCCTGGCCGGCGAATCCTCGGACCCGCTGGCCACCTCGCCGCTGACCCGGCCCGGCGCTGCCGCCATGGCCGGGGACGTAGTACTGGCTATCGACGGTGTGCCGCTGTCCGCCACGGTGAGCCCCGCTATGCAGCTGGTGGGCGCCGCCGGACGGGCTGTGGAGCTGACATTACGCAACGGAGCCGGGCATGGAGTCGAGGCAGGGGAGCAGCGGAGGATCGCTGTGATCCCGGTCAAGGACGAGGAGCGCCTGCGCTACCAGGAGTGGGTGGCCGCGAACCGCGGGATCGTCCGGGAGGCCTCCGGCGGCCGCTTCGGTTATTTGCACATCCCGGACATGATGGCCAACGGCTGGGCGCAGCTGCACCGCGACCTGGACACCGAAACTGCCCTGGACGGACTCATCGTGGATGTCCGCCGGAACCGTGGCGGACACACGTCCCAGCTGGTTGCGGAGCTGATTGGCCGGAAGGTCACTGGCTGGAGCATGCCCCGCGGCGAACGTCCGCGGACCTACCCGCACCACGCGCCGCGGGGTCCGGTGATCATCCTCGCCGATGAATTTGCCGGGTCCGACGGCGACATCATCACCCAGGTCTCCAAACTGCGGGGGATCGGCCCGGTGATCGGCACGCGCACGTGGGGCGGTGTGGTGGGGATCGACAACAGGTTCTCCCTGGCCGACGGTACCGGCGTGACCCAGCCGCGGTACGCCACCTGGTTCGGTGGCGGCGTGGGCTGGTCCGTGGAAAACTACGGCGTGGATCCCGACATCGAAGTGCTCTACCCGCCGCACGCTTATGCCGCCGGCAGGGACCCCCAGCTGGAATACGGGATCGGTGCGCTCAAGGAAATGATCCAGGAGCTGCCCACGGACAAGCCCCCGGTCCGCGAGGGCTACCGCCGCCTCAAGCCCGCACCGCTTCCGGCCCGCCGGCACGGCGAATAAGGCCGGCCCGGCGCCACAGAACAAAGAAGGCCCTGCTCCTCCCGGTTAGTCCGGGCGGGGCAGGGCCTGCTCTGTCTCAGGAGCGGTCAGTGTCCATAGCGAACGCGGCAGCCACCGGAGCGGATCAGGATTCCAGGGACGCGTCCAGGGTGATCTCGATGCTGGCCAGCGCGCCGGAAACCGGGCAGCCGGTCTTGGCCTCGCCGGCGATCCGCTGGAACTCATCTTCGGAGATGCCGGGAATCTTTGCGGACATGGTCAGGTGGCTCCCGGTGATGCCGGTGCCGGGAACGAACGTCACGTCGGCTTTGGTGTTGACTTCTTCCGGAGCATGTCCGGCCTGGGCGAGCATATTGCTGAACGCCATCGAGAAGCAGCTCGCGTGCGCTGCGGCGATCAGTTCTTCCGGGCTGGTCTTGCCCTCGGCCGCTTCGGTGCGTGCCTTCCAGGTAACCTCAAATGTGCCCAGGCCGGAGCTGTCCAGCGTGGTCTGACCCGACCCCGTCATCAGGTCGCCGTTCCATACTGTGTGCGCGGTGCGTGTTGCTGCCATGTCCACTCCTCAAAGTCGGTTCGAACCGGGACCGGCCGTTGCCTGGCCCCGCCGGTTCCAATCCTAGGGATTGAGCGGCGGCCGTGCACAGGGTGTCCGCTCTCAGTGGATTGTGACTGTGCAACCCAGCCGCCTGGCGGCTGCGTGGCGGTCACCGCTTGGCCGTTAAACAGCGACGGCGCCGCACCCCACAGAGGGGGAGCGGCGCCGTCGTTAGTGGTTCAGCCGGCGTTCAGTTCCACAGCGTGGCGATGGCCACGTTGAGCAGTGCAAGTCCGCCAACTCCGTGGGCCAGGCCCTTGCTGATGTCTTCGCCCTTTTTGTATTTGCGGCGTCCGATGAAGGCCAGCACGCCAACGGCCAGGGCGATCGCGAACTTGATGCCCAGCTTGAAGTAGTTCGCGTCCATGTCCAGGGCCGGGATCAGGCCCATCAGCACAATGCCGGTGATGAGCTGAAGGGCCGCGCCGTCGAACTGCCGGGGGTGGACCGTGGGAGTCTTCATGTTCCCGATCCAGATGCCGACGATCATGGCGGCGCCGACGATGTGCAGGAAGACCACGATGTTGTACACGATAATCATGCGACCAGTCTACGCAGGGGTTCTACACCATGTAGTAAGGCCGGCCGCAGAGTTTCTGTGTCGGCGGAGACAGCGCTGCGCCTTAAACCGTGACGGCGGTGCACGCCTTCCGGTGGTTTCCCACCGGCGCGTGCACCGCCGTCGTGCGGTTCTGGCCTGGGGCTAGAGTCCCAGGTCGGCCTCGAAGGCGCCTTCTTCAAGGCGGGCCTTCAGGGTCTGGAGGAAGCGGCCCGCATCCGCGCCGTCCACCAGACGGTGGTCGTACGTGAGGGACAGGTACATCATGGAGCGGATGGCGATCGAGTCGTCACCGTTCTCATCGGCCACCACCAGGGGGCGCTTGACGATCGCCCCGGTGCCCAGGATGCCGACCTGAGGCTGGTTGATGATCGGGGTGTCGAACAGGGCGCCGACCGAACCGATGTTGGTGATGCTGAACGTTCCGCCGGACAGTTCGTCCGGGCCGATCTTGCCGTCGCGGGTGCGCCCGGCAACGTCGGCGATCTTGGCGGCCAGCCCGGCCAGGTTCAGGTTGCCGGCATCGGAGATGACCGGAACCAGGAGGCCCTTGTCGGTGTCCACTGCGATCGCCAGGTGCTCGGCGTTGTGGTACGTGATCTCCTGCTTGTCCTCGTCGTACGCAGCGTTGAGCTTGGGGTGCTGCTTCAGGGCCTCGGCCACGGCCTTGGCGATGAACGGCAGGAAGGTGAGCTTGACGCCGTTCTGGGCCAGGAAGGAGTTCTTGGCCTTAAGGCGGAGCTTGGCCACCTTGGTCATGTCCACCTCGTGCACCTGTGTGAGCTGCGTGGAGATTTCGAGGGATTCGCGCATACGGCGGGCGATGACCTGGCGGATGCGGGGTGCCTTCTGGGTGGTGCCACGCAGGGAGGAGGCAGCCGGGCCGGCGGGAGCGGCGGACGGCTTGGCCGGTGCTGCTGCAGCGGGAGCGGCCTTGGCTTCTGCAGCGGCGAGGACGTCCTGCTTGCGGATGCGCCCACCGACGCCGGTGCCGGACAGTGATGCGACGTCCACGCCGTGCTGATTGGCCAGCTTCCGGACCAGGGGCGTCACGTAGCCGGATTCGCCGCCGGCGGCAGGCTCGGCTGCCGGTGCCGTAGCGGGAGCAGGTGCTGCTGCCGCGGCAGGTGCCGCCGGAGCAGGCTCTGCCTTGGGTGCTTCGGGTGCCGGTGCCGCTGTGGGCGCCGGTGCGGCAGGCGCGGCGGCGGGTTCCGGCGCTGCTGCTGGTGACGGTGCGGAGGCTGCAGGGGCTCCCGCGCCGGAGCCGATGACGGCGAGGACGGCGCCAACTTCGGCGGTTTCGTCTTCGTTGACACGGATTTCCTGCAGCGTTCCCGCGACGGGGGACGGGATTTCGGTGTCAACCTTGTCCGTGGATACCTCGAGCAGCGGTTCGTCCACTGCAACGGTGTCGCCCACGGCCTTCAGCCAGCGGGTGACGGTTCCTTCGGTGACGCTCTCGCCCAGTGCCGGGAGGGTGACGTCGTGGCTTTCGCCGTCCGAAGCTGCGGGTGCAGCCGCTGCGGGAGCTTCTGCAGCCGGTGCTTCTGCGGCCGGGGCCTCTTCAGCCGGTGCCTCTGCAGCCGGTGCGGCGGGGGCTTCCTCGGCCGGTGCTGCTGCTTCGGGGGCTGCGCCGCCGCCGGAGCCGTCGCCGATACGGACCAGGGGAGCGCCTACTTCAGCGGTCTCGTCTTCGGCTACGAGGATTTCCTCGATGATGCCGGCAATCGGAGAGGGGATTTCGGTGTCTACTTTGTCGGTGGAAACCTCGAGCAGCGGTTCGTCCACCTCTACCCGGTCACCTACCTGCTTGAGCCAGCGGGTGACGGTTCCTTCGGTGACGCTCTCACCGAGGGCGGGCAAGTTAACGGATTCAGACATGTCGTCCCCGTTCTCCTTATTGATCTTTTGTGCGGATGATGGCTGGCTTGTTCGAGCTTAGTGCACCCGGCGGGTCACGCCGGGTGCACCAAGCCCTGTTGTCTTGCTGTGCTGCTGGCTGTAATTAGCCGTGTAGCGGGCGACCGGCCAGGGCCATTGCGGCCTCGCCGAGTGCCTCGTTCTGCGTCGGGTGCGCGTGGATGAGTCCGGCAACATCTTCCGGGTAGGCTTCCCAGTTGACGATCAGCTGGGCTTCGCCGATCTGCTCGCCGACGCGGGTGCCGATCATGTGGACGCCAACAACCGGGCCGTCTTTTTCGCGGACGAACTTGATGATGCCGCCCGTGCCCAGAATGGCGCTCTTGCCGTTACCGGCCAGGTTGTATTCCGTGCTTTCAACCCTGTCTTCGCCGAACTTCTCCTTGGCGGCCTTCTCGGAGTATCCCACCGAGGCAATCTCGGGATCGCAGAAGGTGACCTTGGGGACGTTGATGTCGTCGACAACCACGGGCTTCATGCCGGCAATTTCTTCGGCGACGAAGATGCCCTGCTGGAATCCGCGGTGTGCCAGCTGCACGCCGGGAACGATGTCGCCGACGGCGTAGACGTTGCCGACGCCGGTGTGGAGGCGCTCGTTGGTGATGACAAAGCCGCGGTCAATGGTGACGCCCGCTTCTTCGAACCCCAGGCCCGCCGTGGACGGTCCGCGTCCGACAGCCACCAGCAGAAGGTCCGCTTCGAAGGTCTTGCCGTCCACCAGGGTGACCTTGACGCCGTCGTTGTCCTGCTCGACGCCCTGGAAGAAGGTGCCGGTGTTGAACTTGATGCCGCGCTTCTTGAACGTGCGCTCCAGGACCTTGATGATCGAAGCGTCCTCGTTGGGCACCAGGGACGGCAGGCCCTCAACGATGGTGACGTCCACGCCGAAGGACTTCCATACTGAAGCGAATTCGACGCCGATGACGCCGCCGCCCAGGACGATGACGCTCTTGGGCACGTAGTCCATCTTCAGGGCTTCGTCAGAGGTGATCACGCGGCCGCCGATTTCCAGGCCCGGAAGGGAGCGGGAGTAGGAGCCGGTGGCGAGGACGATGTTCTTGCCCTTGTAGGCCGTGCCGTTCACGGTGATGGTGTCCGGGGCGGTGAGCTTGCCTTCGCCCTCAATGACGGTGATGCCCTTGCCCTTGATCAGACCCTGCAGGCCCTTGAACTTACCGGCAACGATGCCGTCCTTGTAGGCGTTCACGGCGGTCATGTCGATGGACTGGAGGTCCACGTTGACGCCGTACTTGGCGCCGTCGCGGGCGTGGTCGGCAACTTCTGCGGAGTGCAGCAGGGCCTTGGTGGGGATACAGCCGTTGTGCAGGCAGGTGCCGCCCAGTTTGGCCTTCTCAACCAGACCAACGGTCAAGCCAAGCTGTACGGCACGCAGGGCTGTGGCGTATCCGCCGCTGCCGCCACCTAGTACCAGGATGTCGAATTCTTGCGCAGTTGCCTGATCGGCCACTTAGACGCTCCCTCGCGTGAACGATGACGCGATCGTGCGCATCATCTGGTCTTGGAACTTGTACTGCCGTGATTATGTCAGCAGGCAGGTTCTCGTGCATTTGTGACTACCGGGGTTCACCTTAGCGAACCCCTCATCCATGCTCCACCTTGGCGCCGCCTTTGTGGGGCGCTTGTGTCGAGTGTCACGCGGCCATGTGGCCAACGGATCACGGCCGGTTCTGCGGTCGCAGGTCAAACGGCCGCGTGACAACTCAAGGGCACAGGTCAGGGTTCCCCAGGGGTCAGGCGGCAGCCGCCAGGATGTCCTCCACGTAAGCAACCAGTGTGCGGACCGTGCAGCCCGTGCCCTGCTTGTGGGTGTAGCCGTAAGGGCTTCCGTTGTTGAAGGAGGGGCCGGCGATGTCGATGTGCGCCCAGGGGATCTGCTCCCCGTCTTTGGCCTTGCCCACAAACTCGCGCAGGAAAACAGCCGCGGTCATCATGCCGCCGTGGCGCTCACCGATATTGGCGAGGTCGGCCACCTGGGAGTCGATGCTCGGGCGCAGTTCCTCCGGCAGCGGCATGGGCCACACCAGTTCGCCGGCACGGTCGGCGGCGGCCTTGAGCGGTCCGGTGACACTGTCAGAGCCCATCACGCCGGCGGTCCTGTTGCCGAGGGCGATGAGCTGCGCACCGGTGAGGGTGGCGACGTCGATGATGGCGTCAGGGTATTCGAGGCTCGCCGCGACGATGCCGTCTGCCATGACCAGGCGGCCCTCGGCATCGGTGTTCAGCACCTCAACGGTCTTGCCGCCGAACATGGTAAGGACATCCGCCGGCCGTGAGGCCGCACCGGAGGGCATGTTTTCTGCGATGCAGAGCCAGGCGGTCGCCTTCGCCGGCAGGCCAAGTCCCGCGATGGCCAGCACTGTATTAAGGACGACGGCGGCGCCCGCCATATCGCTCTTCATGTCACCCATGCCAAGGGCCGGCTTGATCGAAATTCCGCCGGTGTCGAACGTGATGCCCTTGCCCACCAGGGCGATTTTTGCGGTGGCCTTTGCGGGGGCGTATTCGACCTTCACCAGGCGGGGCTGTCGCGTGGACCCCTTGCCCACGCCCATGATGCCGCCGAAGCCTTCTTTTTCGAGGCGCTTTTCGTCCCAGACCGTGACCTTAACAGGCAGGCCTTTGGACAGTTCCTTGGCGGCCTCGGCGAAGGATTCGGGGTAGAGGTGGCTGGGCGGCTGGTTGACCAGGGACCGCGTGGCGTTGACGGCTTTGCCGATCAGGCCTGCCCGCGTCAGGGCAGAGCGCAGCGCATCATTGGCGGTAACGTCCGTGTAGATCACTGCGTTGCGGACCGGATCCTTCAGCCCGTCGTTGGACGACCGGTACTCGGTGAACGAATAGGCTCCCAGGGCGGCACCTTCGGCGACCGCCGCGACGTCGGCGACTCCCGCCGTCGGGAGCGCGAGGACAACGGTGGGCAGGCCGCTGAGCTGGCGGACGGCGGAACCTGCGGCACGCCGCAGGGCCTCTTCGGTCAGCGGGCGGCCAGCGGCCACCTTGCCGACGCCGGCGAGGACCAGGACCCCGGAACCCGTTTCCGGCAGGCCGGGCAGCCGGACGACCTGGTCAGCGGCGCCGGTGACGCCCAGGACCTTCAGGGAATCTGTGAGCGCTTCAGCCGATTTTGCGGTCAGCGGATTCTCAAGCAGGACGGGGCCGTCCGATCCCTGTCCCACGCCGATGACAACGGCGTCACTGGGGGTCCTCTTCAGGTCCTTAGCGAGGGTACTAAGGTTGATTTCAGTATTCTTGACCACGGGGTAAGTCCTCAATTCTCGAAAAGGCTGTTCGCGCTGGTATGGATGTCAGGCGCTCGGCCATGGAAATCCGGCGGCCGTCCGATCGGGACGTCGCCGGGGTGCCGGTAAACCCGTCCGGCGGGCCATTCACGATCGTAGCCGCTGCGGGCCGCGGCAGCGGAATCTCCTGAGACCTGCGCCACACCCGCTGGCGGAATTCAGGGGTGCCTAGCCGCGTTATACAAGATATTCACCCGACTCCTTGAAAGGACGACGCCGTGCTTGAACGGATTTCCGGTTCCCTGCTGGACCCCGATGCGCTCTATGCGAGCAACATCGAGCTGTTCCACAGCCCGGCGCTCCACGGGCTGAACCTGGTGATGGGTTTCACCGGCTTCGCCGATGCCGGCCACGTGGTGAAGCAGATCAATGTTGAGCTCCTGGACACCCTCGACGCCGAGACAGTGGCGGTGTTCGACGCCGACCAGCTCATCGACTACCGGTCGCGGCGGCCCCACATCTCCTTTGTGGAAGATCACTTGCAGGACTATCAGCAGCCTAAGCTGGCGCTTTACAAGCTGACGGACGGGCTCGGCAGCCCCTTCCTGCTGCTGGCCGGTTTTGAACCTGACCTTCAATGGGAGCGGTTCGCGCGCGCCGTCGTCGGCATTGTGGAAAAGCTGGACGTGAACCTCGTGACCTGGATCCACTCCATTCCCATGCCGGTGCCGCACACGCGCCCGGTGGGTGTGACCGTCCACGGCAACCGTCCGGAACTGATCGAGGGCATCTCGGTCTGGAAGCCCACCGTTGACGTTCCGGCGGCCGTGGGCCACATCCTGGAGCTGCGGCTGATGGAAGCCGGGCGCAATGTTGCCGGCTACGTGATCCACGTTCCGCACTACCTCGCTGAGGCGGAATACCCGCCGGCCGCCGTAGCCGGACTCGAATTCCTCGGTGCCGCGACGTCCCTGATGTTGCCGGCGGACCGGCTGCGCGAAGCGGGCCGGGAAGTGGGCCGCCAGATCGCCGAGCAGGTGGCCGCCTCCGAAGATGTCCAGCACGTGGTCACCCGGCTGGAGGAGCGGTACGACGAGAAGGCCGAAGGCACCGTCCGGCGCTCCCTCCTGGCCGATGAAAATGACGAACTGCCCAACGGGGACGAGCTGGGCGCGGCAGTGGAGGCTTACCTGGCCCGCGAGAACCCGCACCCGTAGCCCGCCCCACGGCGTCCGCCTGGCAGACGCGTGCCCTGGTCCGGGCAGCAGCCCGGGCATAATGAGGGGGTGACTGCACCCCGAGCCTGGCTGATCTGGACCATCGGCATCTTCGCCTACCTTGTGGCCGTCTCCCAGCGCACGTCATTCGGTGTGGTGGGACTTGAGGCCACCGAGCGGTTCCATGCCGGCGCGTCCGCCATCTCCTTCTTTACGGTGCTGCAATTGCTGGTCTACGCCGGCCTGCAGATCCCCGTGGGCCTGCTGGTGGACAGATTCGGCTCGCGCGCCATGATCGCCGGTGGAGCCGTCCTGATGGGTCTTGGCCAGCTCCAGTTGGCCTTCGCCGACACCATCCCCGGCGGTGTGGCGGGGCGGGTTCTGGTGGGCGCCGGGGACGCCATGACCTTTATTTCCGTGATCCGCCTGATTCCGTTGTGGTTCGCGCCGGCCAGGGTTCCCCTGGTCACCCAGCTGACGGGCATGTCAGGCCAGCTCGGGCAGCTTTTCAGTGTGCTTCCCTTCGCCTTTGTCCTGCATTCCTTCGGCTGGACCTCCGGTTTCCTGATGCTGGCGGGAATGGCGGGCGTGGCGGTTGTCCTGGTGCTGGTGCTCTTGAAGGACCACCCGCCCGGTGCGCCCGCGCCGCAGGCGCAGCAGGGGTTGAAAGCCACGGGCGCCTCGCTCGCGCGGGCCTGGCGCCAGCCGGGTACCCGGCTGGGGATGTGGAGCCACTTCACCATCCAGTTCAGCGGCACCGTCTTCGCCATGACCTGGGGATATCCGTTCCTGATCTCGGGGCAGGGCCTGGATGCCGGAACCGTGGCCGGCCTGATGACCTTGTACGTTGCGGCGGCGATGGCCGTGGGCCCCTTCATTGGGCAGTTCGTTTCCCGCCACCCGCTTCGCCGGTCAACGATGGTCCTGCTCATCGCCGGCGCCACGGCCGCTGCCTGGGCCGCGGTGCTGCTGACGCCAGGCCGCTCCCCGCTGTGGCTGCTGGCGTGCCTGGTGGTAGTCCTGGCCATCGGGGGGCCGGGATCGATGATCGGGTTTGATTTCGCGCGGACGTTCAATCCGGCGCACAGGATCGGTACCGCAACGGGCATCGTGAATGTGGGCGGCTTTATCGCGGCCCTCGTGGCCATCTTCCTGATCGGCCTGGTGCTGGACGTCCTGCTGGCCAGCGGTTATTCCGGCGGCGTCCTGTACGGGCTGGAACCGTTCCGGATCGCACTCAGCGTACAGTTCCTGCTGCTGGGCTTTGGCGCCGCCATGACGATTGTCTGTCGGCGCAAAGTACGGCGCCAGATGGCAGCGCAAGGTGTTGTGGTGGCACCATTGCTTCGGGCCATGGCGCAGCAGCGGCGGGCGAACCTTGCCCAGCGTCGCCAGCCGTCCGAGTCCAAGGACCGCGCGGGCAAAGACTGACACCTTTCCTGCACAGGCAGGTTATTCACATACGGTAAGTTGGCGCTTCACCGCGGCTCGCGCTGCGCCAAAGCTGGAACCATGAAACCTTCAGAACACCTGACCGTCCGAGGCCCTGAAGACATCCTCGGGTTCATTCCGCATTCCCTGGGCTACTGGCCGGCCGACAGCCTGGTTGCGATGACCCTGCAGGGGAACCGGCTGGGAGCAACCCTGAGGCTGGATCTTCCAGGCCCGGAAACCCTCGCGGACCCGCGGGACTACGCCCGCACGGTGCGCGATTATCTCCTGGCTGACGAGAATGCCGACGCCGCCCTGCTGGCCTGTTTCACCAACGACGGCTGGATGGAACCACCTGGAACCTACCGCGGGCTATTGGATGCACTCCAGATGGTCCTAGGGGCAGCGGGGATGCCGGTGCGGGACGCCTGGTATGTCGGCGACTCCTTCTGGCGTGATGCTTTTTGCGCCGATCCGTCCTGCTGCCCCTCGCCGGGCCGGTCTGTTCAGGCGATCCGGGACAGCATGCTTAATGCCGAGATGGTCTTCCGCGGCAGCAGCGTCGGGCCCGCGCCGGAGGACGGGGCGCATCCTCCACCCCTGCTTTCCGGCGAGGACCGGGCAGCCGTCCTTGCCTCTGAGGCCACGTGGGCGGCACAGCTGGACCGGCGACGGGGGAGCAGGGAACAGTTCGGCCAGCTGATGGTCCAGTGGGAGGCCCTGCTTGCCAACGAGCCTGGTCAGCCTCTGCCCGTCAATGACGTTGCCTTCCTTCGCGCGTCGCTCCGGGTCCCCGCCTGGCGTGACGCCGTCCTGGTGATGGCCGCCGCCGGTCAGGCGGCAGCCCTGGCGGGTGCCGAGATGTTCGGCATCTTCGATGTCGGCTGCATCCTGGCTCCGGTGGGGCCCGTACTCCCGGGGCCCTTTCCGTCCGGACTTCCAGCGTCGGGAGCCGGACTGAGAGGACGGAGCATGCAGGGCATTCCAGGATATGGCGAAGTCTTGTTGGGACTGGACCCGGTGGTTCCTGCCTGGCACACCCTTAACAGCCTGGACGAAGTGCTGGAACAGCTGTCGGCGTGCGGCGGGCAGGCCGGTGCAGCCGCGCTGACCGGGCGTGGGTGGATCGCGTGGTGCAGGGGGAGGGGCTCCTACGCTGCTGCGTACCTCGGCCGCGCCCTTGACGAGGAGCCGGGCTACCGGCTCGCCGAACTCATGCTTGAGCTGGTCCGGCGCGGCACCCTCTGCGGCTGGGCTGCACGGAAGGAGGCCGCCTGGCGGAAATTCGAACCGGATGCAGCCTGACCGAATTCCGCCTGACCGGTTTGGATGGGGCAGCGTTGAGGTCGGGTTTGGGAAAACCGTGAGACAATGGTTGCCGAGACCCGGTTGGGTCCGTGAATCAAGTGCATGTGGTGAAGCCCAGTTGGGAACATTACAGCCGCCCCGGCAGTTCTACTTGTAGACTCTGCCGGCCGTGGTTGCACCTGATATTCATCACGGACTTGACAGGGTCATAGTGGTGTTGCCCGTATGGTGATTCCACAGACCGCCGCTAGAAAGGTTTTCTGTGACCCCGTCTTCCGCGAAGAAGGAACCCGCCGCCCAGGACGATTTGTCCCTTGAGGCGAAGCAGGCTGCAACGAACGCCAAGCGAGCAGCGACGCGGGCAGCCAACAAAGCCATCAAGGATGCCTCCGGTGATACCGGTTTGGACGGCAAGCCTGAGCCCAAGAAGCGCGGGCCCAAGCCCGGCGCCAAAGCCGCTGCCGAAGCAGCCGGAAAATCAGCCCGCGGCGCATCGGACGATGATGAGGACGTTGAGGAGGACCTCGACGACATCAACATCGCCGATGACAGCGAGATCAACGCCGCCAAGGCCGCATCGGCAGCCACGGGCAAGGGTTTTGTCTACTCGGATGCCGATGATGACGACGCCCCTGTCCAGCAGGTGATGTCGGCCGGAGCCACGGCTGACCCCGTCAAGGACTACCTCAAGCAGATCGGTAAGGTTGCGCTGCTCAATGCCGAGCAGGAAGTCGACCTCGCGCTCCGGATCGAAGCCGGACTCTTCGCCGAAGAGAAAATCAACGCCGACGACGGCTCGATGGACCCCAAGTTCAAGCGCGAACTTGAGTTCGTCATCCACGACGGCAAGCGCGCCAAGAACCACCTGCTCGAAGCCAACCTCCGCCTCGTGGTCTCGCTGGCCAAGCGCTACACCGGCCGCGGCATGCTGTTCCTGGACCTTATCCAGGAAGGCAACCTGGGCCTGATCCGCGCTGTCGAGAAGTTCGACTACACCAAGGGCTTCAAGTTCTCCACGTACGCCACGTGGTGGATCCGCCAGGCCATTACCCGCGCCATGGCAGACCAGGCCCGCACCATCCGCATCCCGGTGCACATGGTTGAAGTCATCAACAAGCTGGCCCGCGTGCAGCGCCAGATGCTTCAGGACCTGGGCCGCGAACCCACGCCCGAAGAGCTGGCCCTCGAACTGGACATGACTCCGGAGAAGGTCGTCGAGGTCCAGAAGTACGGCCGCGAACCGATCTCCCTGCACACCCCGCTGGGTGAAGACGGTGACTCCGAGTTCGGCGACCTCATCGAGGATTCCGAGGCTGTGGTTCCCGCCGATGCCGTGAGCTTCACGCTCCTGCAGGAACAGCTGCACTCCGTCCTGGACACCCTGTCCGAGCGCGAAGCCGGCGTGGT
Source organism: Pseudarthrobacter arbutini (assembly GCF_054510915.1). Lineage (NCBI taxonomy): Bacteria > Bacillati > Actinomycetota > Actinomycetes > Micrococcales > Micrococcaceae > Pseudarthrobacter > Pseudarthrobacter arbutini. Next base: position 117,332 of record NZ_JBTNDQ010000005.1, read on the forward strand.
GGCCATGCGTTTCGGCCTGACCGACGGCCAGCCGAAGACTTTAGACGAAATCGGCAAGGTCTACGGTGTTACGCGTGAGCGCATCCGCCAGATCGAATCCAAGACCATGTCCAAGCTCCGCCACCCGTCACGGTCGCAGGTGCTGCGGGACTACCTGGACTAGATCAGGACTCAGGCAGCGCGGGTCCCCTTCGGCCCATCATCTTCGGATCGATGGGTGGAAGGGGACCCGCATTTTCCTGTCTGGGGCTTCATAGCAAGAGATAACGACAAAAGAGGACCCCTCCGGCTGGAGGGGTCCTCTTCGAGGTGTATCAGGTTGTGGTGCGCCTGGTCAGTCGACGGACACGGGAGCCTTCTCGTGAAGCCTGCCCGTCTCGTCGTGCCAGTCTGAGCTCAACGGCCTCAGCGTAGCCTCGATTGCACGGGCATGGTGGCCGCAGAACAGCAGCTCACCGCCGGAGGACTCGAGTACAACGCGGACATATGCCTGAGCCCCGCAACGATCGCACCGGTCCAGTGCGTTGAGTGTGCGGTCTGCCACTGCTGTTGTCATGTCGGCCTCCTTAGTAGATCTGTATGTCTATATAACCAGTATTCGTACCAATCCCATCGCAAGGACGGGTCAAGTTCGCTGTCCGCGTAGCCACAAGAATTGATCAAGCCGCCAGGTTTCGGTCACGGAAGGATAACGAGTGGCCTTGCCCACAGCCAGTGGGAAGTGTGGCAGCCCTCTGTCTGCTGCCGCGCCGACTAGGCTTGATGGAGCGCCCGCAGCGCCAGCTGTTCCGTCACTGAAGGAGTTCACAACCCGTGGCACCAAGTTCTGATTACACCGCCCGGCACCTTTCTGTCCTGGAGGGCCTCGAGGCCGTCCGCAAGCGCCCCGGCATGTACATCGGTTCCACCGATTCGCGCGGGCTGATGCACTGCTTGTGGGAGATCATCGACAACTCGGTGGACGAAGCGCTTGCCGGATTTGGCCACGACATCAAGATCATCCTGCACGCGGACAACTCGGTGGAAATCCACGACGACGGCCGCGGCATCCCCGTGGACATGGAACCCAAGACGGGACTCACCGGCGTCGAAGTGGTCTTCACCAAGCTCCATGCGGGTGGCAAGTTCGGCGGCGGGTCCTACACGGCCTCCGGCGGCCTGCACGGCGTGGGCGCCTCCGTGGTGAACGCCCTGTCTGCGCGCCTGGACGTTGAAGTGGACCGCGGCAGCAAGACCTACAAAATGTCGTTCCGGCGCGGCGAGCCTGGGCGCTTCAAGGACCAGGGATCCAAGCTGGACCCGTCGGCGGTGTTTGCGCCGTTTGTGGATGGCTCGGTGCTGGATGTGGTGGGCAAGGCGAAGCGTGGTGTGACCGGGACCCGGATCCGCTACTGGGCGGACCGCCAGATTTTCACGCCGGACGCCAAGTTCTCCTACGACGAACTGGCCGCACGGGCACGACAGACCTCCTTCCTGGTACCGGGACTCAAGCTCACCGTCCGCGATGAGCGCAGGCTGCCCGGAACCCCCGGTGAGGCAGCCGGCCACGAAGAGGTGTTCCACCACGACGGCGGCCTGTCCGAGTTCGTCGAGTTCCTCGCCGCCGATCCCGCCGTGACCGACGTCTGGCGGCTGCACGGTTCAGGAAAATTCAAGGAAACCGTGCCGGTACTCGACGAACGGGGCCACAGCCAGCTCGCCGAGGTTGAACGTGACTGCGAAGTGGACGTGGCTCTGCGGTGGGGCATCGGCTATGACAGCACCGTCCGCAGCTTCGTCAACATCATCGCCACGCCCAAAGGCGGAACCCACCAGTCGGGCTTCGAGCAGGCGCTGGTCAAGACGTTCCGGAAAGCAGTGGAGGCCAACGCCCGCAAGCTGAAGGCCGGCAACGACAAGATCGAGAAGGATGACATCTTCGCCGGCCTTACGGCTGTCCTGACGGTCCGGCTGGCCGAACCGCAGTTCGAAGGCCAGACGAAGGAAATCCTGGGCACCTCCGCCGTCCGCGCCATCGTCTCGAAGGTGGTGGAGCAGGAGATCACCGGAAAGCTGAATTCGGCCAACCGGAACGACAAAGCCCACTCAGCGCTGCTCCTGGAAAAGATCGTCAGCGAGATGAAGTCCAGGATTTCCGCGCGGGTGCACAAGGAGACCCAGCGGCGCAAGAATGCCCTGGAAACCTCGTCCATGCCCACCAAGCTTGCCGACTGCCGGACGGACGACGTCGACCGTTCCGAACTCTTCATCGTGGAAGGCGACTCCGCACTGGGAACCGCCAAGCTGGCGCGGTCCTCGGACTTCCAGGCGCTGCTGCCCATCCGCGGCAAGATCCTGAACGTGCAGAAGGCGTCAGTCGGGGACATGCTGTCCAACACGGAGTGCGCTGCGCTGATCCAGGTGGTGGGTGCGGGATCCGGACGCAGCTTCGACATCAACGCGGCCCGGTACGGCAAGGTCATTCTCATGACCGACGCCGACGTCGACGGCGCCCACATCCGGACCCTGCTGCTGACACTCTTCTTCCGGTACATGCGCCCCATGATCGACGCCGGACGGGTCTATGCTGCCGTGCCGCCGCTGCACCGGGTGGAGGTCATCAACGCCGGGCAGAAAGCCAACGAAATGATCTATACCTACTCGGAGGCGGAACTCCATGTGCTCCTGGCCCGGCTGGCCAAGGAAGGCAAGCGCTACAAGGAACCGATCCAGCGGTACAAGGGCCTGGGCGAGATGGACGCCGGACAGCTTGCCGAGACCACCATGGACCCGCGGCACCGGACGCTGCGCAAGGTGGGGATCGAGAACGCCAAGCATGCCGAAGACACGTTCGACCTGCTGATGGGATCCGATGTTGCCCCCCGCAAAGACTTCATCATCGCCGGCGCCTCCAGCCTGGACCGGGAGCGGATCGACGCCTGACGGCTCACGCCGGGGGGATTAGCCCAGCAGGCCCGGCACGATCAGCAGGGCGGTGGGCACGGCCAGGAGCAGGGCGGAGCCGGCAAGCACCAGCCCGCGGGCGGCGGCAGGCAGCTGCGGCTCAGGGGACAGCAGCCGGCTGACCCGGGAGATGGTGGTCCGGGCAGAACCTGAGACGGCGCCGGTGGGCGCCTCAAGCCCGTCCAGGGCAAGGCCGGGGTGCGCGGACGGTATGGCGGCGGCCGCCATGCTTCCCGCCATCCCCGCCCCCATCCCTGCCGTCATACCTCCGGTAGGTCCGCTGGCAACAATGGCGATCGCCTTGATGAGCGTGGCCTTGCTCTCCGACTTCAGCGCGACGTCGTCCGCCAGCATTTCGATGAGCGAGTTCACCGCCTCCTGAGCGAGGCGCGTGGTGGGCAGCCAGGGGAGCGCCTGGCGCCAAGCCGCAAACGCCCAGAGCAGGAGATGGTGGCGCTGGTTGAGGTGGGCATTCTCGTGGCTCAGGACGGCCCGTAACTCAGCCGGCTCCAGCGCGGCCATCAGGCCGTCCGAGAGCACCGTGACGGAGCGGGCCCCGCCGGGCAGGCAATAGGCGACGGGTGAATCGTGGCTGATGACCACCGTGCGGGCCGCGTCGACGGACGGGGCGGCCAACAGGGCCAGGAGTTCCCGGTGCCTACGCCGCTGCCGTTCGATCTTGTAGTAGGTCAGCAAGAGGGTGAAGACCAGGTGGGCGGTGAGCAGCGCCGCGGCGGACAGGGCGAACAAATGCCAGAAGCCCAAGGCCGTGGTGGGCGCGTTGAACAGGACCATATCCGCCAGCCCGCGAAGCCCGGAGATGAGGTTGTCACCGATCGGTTCGAGCCCGTAGACCAGCATGGCGCCGATCATGGACAGCCCACCCGCAAGTGCTATTGCCTGCCACAGCAGCATGGCCGTGAACGGTGACCGGGCAGGCCACGAGGCACGGGAAAGGAGGATAGGCACTGGCCACGCCAGGACTATCGCTAGGACCGCCAGCAGGTACGAGGTCCAGAACATGGTCCGCTAGATGTGGCCAAGCAGTTTGCGCAGTGTTTCCGCTTCACTGTCCGTCACGGAGCCGATGAACCGTGCCAGCACGGCTTCACGGTCAGGCGCTGAGCCCAGCACTTCGTGCATCAGCTCCGCTGTGTGGTCTTCCCTGCTGGAAACGGCCTGGTAGCGGTGCGGCCGCATACCGCGTTCCCGCTCCACAAGGCCCTTCTTCTCAAGCCGTGAGAGGACGGTCAGGACCGTGGTGACGGCGAGCTCCTTGCCCTCATGCCCGGCAGCATCCCCTTTTGCCTCGGTGGTTGTTGCCAGTCTGTCGCGCAGGGTATTCGCGGTGGCTGCTTCGTGGCCCGCCCAGAGCAGATCCATCACTGCCCGTTCCAGTTCGCCAAGACTTGCCATTGCGATACATCCTTCGATTTCCCCGCACCGGACCGTCGACGGCCGCGGTGACTGCACCAGCGCTACATATACAAGAACAAAGTTACCTGTTTTTCGCCTGAGTTTCTACGTACGGTAGAACACTCGGCGCGCCGCGGCCTTGTGGGCGCCACTTCCACATGGAACTGTTGGTTTACAGTGCCCGCCGCATTGTTCTACACTCTGTAGAAGTCAAAGTTCTACGAAACGTAGAAAAGTTGCACCGCCAACCCGAGGGACTGCTGTGGAAGCTCTGGAAATCGCACGCTGGCAATTCGGCATCACCACCGTCTACCACTTCATGATGGTGCCTCTCACCATCGGACTGGGCCTGGTGGTGGCCGTGATGCAGACGCTCTGGCACCGCACCGGCAAGGAGGAATACCTCCGGATGACCAAGTTCTGGGGCAAGCTCTTCCTGATCAACTTCATCATGGGCGTGGCCACCGGCATTGTGCAGGAGTTCCAGTTCGGCATGGCCTGGAGCGAGTACAGCCGGTTTGTCGGAGACGTGTTCGGGGCGCCGCTGGCCCTGGAATCGCTGCTGGCCTTCTTCGTTGAGTCCACGTTCCTGGGCCTGTGGATCTTCGGCTGGAAGCAGCTGAAGCCGGGCATCCACCTGGCCTGCCTCTGGGTTGCAGTGGTGGGATCGGTGTTCTCCGCCTACTTCATCATCGTGGCCAACAGCTGGATGCAGCATCCGGTGGGCGCGGAGATTATTGACGGCCGGCCGGTCATGACGGACGCCTGGGCTGTGTTCACCAACAACACCGCTCTGGTGGCCTTTCCGCACACCCTGATGGGAGCGCTGGCCGTTGCCGGCGGCTTCCTCCTCGGCATTGCCTGGTACCACCTCTGGCGAAGGCGCACCGACGGTATCGACACCGTCGGCGCCGACGGGAAGGTGATTCCTGGCGAAGCAGCCATCCCCGGCCGTGATCGGACCGATTACAAAGTGTGGATCCGCTCGTTGCGGATCGGGGCCGTCGTCGCCATGATCTCCTTCGCCGGCACCGCCCTGACCGGCGACCTGCAGGGCAAGCTGATGTTTGAGCAGCAGCCCATGAAGATGGCCGCGGCTGAAGCCGCCTGCCACGACGGCACCGGCTTTTCCGTGCTCAGCGTCGGGAACCTTGGCTCCAAGAACTGCGACGAGATTGTGGCCCTGATCGAGGTCCCGGGCATCCTGTCCTTCCTCGCCAAGGGCGATTTCACTACCGAAGTCAAGGGCGTCAATAGCCTCCTGGACCAGTACAAGGCCGACTACGGAACCCACCTCCCCGACAGCCCGATCTACGGCGAGCGGGCCGGCCAGGAGATCGAGTACGTCCCGGTCATGGAAGTCACCTACTGGGGCTTCCGGATGATGATCGGCTTCGGCGGGCTGGCTGCGCTGGCGGCGCTCATCGCGCTGTGGGTGACGCGGAAGGGCACCGTGCCAGCGTCGCGGTGGCTGATGCGCCTGGCGGTGTTCGGCATCCTGGCCCCGTTCGGCGCCAATGCCGCCGGCTGGATCTTCACCGAGATGGGCCGGCAGCCGTTTGTGGTGGCCCCCAACCCGGACCTGAACGGCATCGACCAGGTGTTTATGTTCACCGCGGCCGCAGTCTCACCCGGAGTGTCTGCCGGTGAATTGCTGACGTCACTGATCGTCCTGACCGCCGTCTACGCCGCGCTGCTTGTGGTGGAGGTCAAGCTCCTGGTCAAGTTCATCCGGGGCGGCGTGGTATCCGCCATGCCGGAACTTGCACACACCCCCGCCGACGAAAACGGGGACGCCAACAAGGGCCCCGGCAAGCCCGCCGACGACGTCCTGGCATTCGCCTACTAAGAAGAGCAGAGGATACTCGAGCATGGAACTGCTTCCCACCATCTGGTTCATCGTCATCGCGGTGCTTTGGACCGGCTACCTCTTCCTTGAAGGCTTTGACCTCGGCGTCGGAATGCTGATGAAGCTGTTCGCGCGGAACAACACTGAGCGCCGGGTGCTGCTGAACACCATCGGCCCGGTCTGGGACGGCAACGAGGTCTGGCTGATCACGGCCGGGGCCGCAACGTTTGCGGCCTTCCCGCTGTGGTACGCCTCGCTGTTTTCCGCCCTCTACCTCCCCCTGCTGGTGGTGCTGGTTGCCCTTATCTTCCGTGCCGTGGCGTTCGAATACCGCGGCAAGGGTGACACGGACAAATGGCGGTCGCGCTGGGACTGGGCCATCGCCCTGGGCTCCTTCTTTGCCGCCTTCGGTGTCGGCGCCGCCCTGGCCCTGACCACCACCGGCCTGCCGCTGAACGCGAACGGTGACCGCGTCGGTGGCGCATTCGCGTGGTTCAGTGGTTACGCCGTGCTGGGCGGGCTGGCAGTGGTGGGATTCTCCCTGCTGCACGCGCTGGCCTTCCTCGCATTGAAGACCGACGGCGACATCCGCCACCGTGCGCGCCGCTGGTTCGTCCGGCTGCTTCCGGTCCTGCTGCTGCCCCTGGCCGGCTGGGCACTGATCCTCCAGTTCCTGGAGGGCAAGCCGTGGACCTGGGTGGCCGTGATCGTGGCCGTGGTGGCCGCAGCAGCCGCGTGGTTCCTGGCTCGGCGTGGATCCGAAGGCAGGGCGTTTATGGCGATGGGAGCCTTCCTCCTCCTTGGCAGCGCGTCCATTTTCGGCGCCGTGTTCCCGGTGGTGCTGCCCTCCACCCTGGACCCTGCGTTTGACCTCACCGTTGCCAATGCGTCGTCGTCCGATTACACGCTCGGGCTCATGAGCGTGGTGGCAGCCGTTGGCCTGCCCCTCGTGATCACCTACCAGGCGTGGACCTACTGGGTATTCCGGCGGCGTGTCAGCGCGTCCCAGATCCCCGCGGCGCACAGCTTCCTGCCGGCCATTGCCGTCCGGGCATTCACCACGAAGGGCTGACCGGCACGTGCGCCCGGACTTTCCGGCCGGACCGGCCACCCGTTCCGCCATCTACTGGCTTGGCCTGCTGGCGGCGCTTAAGGCGCTGTCGCTGGTTCTGATGGGGCAGGCCGTGGCTGCCATGCTGGCCGGCTTGGCCACCGGGAACGGGTCCTGGCCCGAGCAGTTGCCCTGGGGCTTGGCGGGCGTTGTCCTGAGGTCCGCCACCGTGTGGGCCCAGGGCATCGCCGCGCGCCGCGCCGCGCTGGGCATCAAGGAAGAACTCCGGTCCGAGCTGCTGGCCCGGGCCCTGCGGAACGGTGCGCGCAGCACCGGCCCGGCCGACGGCGGACTGGCCGTGCTGGCTACGCGCGGGTTGGACGCGCTGGACAGCTACTACACGCAGTTTCTTCCCGCACTGGTGAACTGTGCCGCGATCCCGTTGCTGCTCGGGGCGCGCATCCTGTTCACGGACTGGGTCAGCGCGGTGGTGATTGTCCTGACGGTTCCGCTGGTCCCGCTGTTTATGGTGCTGATCGGCAGCTACACCGAGGACCATGTCCGTGAGGCGCAGGAAACCCTGACCCGGCTTTCCGCCCACATGCTGGAGCTGGCCAAGGGCCTGCCCGTCCTGGTGGGACTGGGCCGTGCCACCGCGCAGCGCAAGGCCCTTGAGGAGATCTCCGAGGAATACCGCGCCAGGACCATGGGGACTCTGCGCACCGCGTTCCTGTCCGCACTGGCGCTGGAACTGATCGCAACCATTTCCGTAGCAGTGGTTGCCGTGTTCATCGGCGTCCGCCTGGTGCACGGCGACATGCCGCTTGAGGCCGGCCTCCTGGCGCTGATCCTTGCGCCGGACTGCTACCTGCCGCTGCGCGAGCTGGGCACCGCCCACCACGCCAGTGATGACGGCCGGGCGGCCCTGGCCGAGACCAGGAAGGTCACTGAAGCACCCGAGCCGCAGCCGCTGCCCGCACAGGGACGCGAAGCTGCCGCGTCCGACGGCGGCAGCCGGGGTTCCGTGCCCGGGTCCGGGGGAGTGACGGTCACCGACCTCAGTGTCACTTACTCCGGACGGTCCGCTCCCGCCGTCGGGCCGTTAACGTTCACTGCCCCGCACGGGCTGATCACCGCCCTGGACGGTCCCAGCGGCGCCGGCAAAAGCACCGTCCTTGGCGTGCTGGCCGGGACCATCGGCGACGGCGGCGGAACCACCGTGTCCGGCCGCCTCTCCGGCCTGGCACGCGACGCGATCGCCTGGGTCCCCCAGCATCCGGTGATGGTGGCGGACTCCGTGCTTGAGGAGGTCATGCTGTACCTCGGTGGCGGAAGGGGCTCGGATACTCCGGCAGCAGCCGAGGCGGCCACGGATTGTCTGGCCGCTGCGGCTGCCGGGCACCTCGCCGGCCACCATCCGGCCGAACTTAGCCCGGGCGAGCTGCGGCGTGTTGCGCTGGCGCGCGGCCTGGCCCGCATCAGGTCCGGTGCCACCTTGCTGCTTCTCGACGAGCCCACCGCACACCTTGACGGCGTGTCGGCGGCGCTGGTGCAGGACTCGATCCGTGCGCTCCGGGGCCAGGTCACCGTCATCCTGGTGGCCCACGACCAGCAGACCCGCGAGCTGGCTGACCACCTGGTGCCTGTTTCCACCCACGGCATCACAGCCCCCTCCGACCGAGCTGTGCTGTCGGCAGGGACAGGGCCGTCCGGAACCGTGTGCGACGGAACCGGGGCCACCGTGGAGCAAGAGCATGCCCCGGAAATTTCCGGGCGTCGCCCGGCGAGAACGCAGACGCCCGCGGCCGGGGATTCCCGGCCAGGCGGGACCGCCCGCCTGCTGGCCGGCCTGCTGGCACCGGTGGCTGGCCGGTTCACCGGCGCCGCCGTGGTGGGCACTTTTGCCGCCCTTTTCGCTGTTGCCCTGTCCGGCCTCTCCGGCTGGCTTATCATCAGGGCCAGCGAACAGCCGCCCATCCTGTACCTGCTCACTGCCATCGTCGGTGTGCGGTTCTTTGGGATCGGGCGCGCCGTCCTGCGCTACTGGGAACGGCTCCTGCTGCACGATGCCGTGTTCGGCGCCCTCACCCGCCTGCGCGGCCGGCTCTGGGAATCACTGAGCCGCAAGGCACTCTCACTCCGGCGGCTCCTGCAGGGCGGCAACGTCCTGGGTACGGTGATTGACGACGTCGACACCGTCCGGGACCTGCTGCCGCGGGTCGTGCTGCCGTCCGCCACGGCGCTCGCCGTGGCCGGTTCAGCGCTGGTGGCAAGCGCCCTCGTGGCGCCTGCCGCTCTGCCGGCCGTTGCCTTGGCAGCAGCTGTCAGCCTGTTCGTGGCGCCGGCCGCCGCCCTGTGGGGGGACCGCCGCTCGGCCACAGCGGAACAGAGCCTGCGGGCAGGCGTCCTGCGGCGCACGTCCGCTGCGCTGGATGCCCGGGCGGAGCTGCACGCGAACGGCATCGCTGCAACAGTCCTGGACGCGCTGCGCGCCGAGGACCGCCTGGCCACCCGGGCATCGCAGCGTTCCGCCTGGGCCGAAGGCCTCGGCCAGGCCATCACCGTCGCCGCCTGCGGCACCGCCGCCTTGGCTGCTGCCGTGCTGACCGCACCCCAGGTGATGGCAGGAACCATGGAGCCCGCCACGGCCGCGGTTGTTGTCCTGCTGCAGCTTGCACTCGTGGAACCGTACGCGGCGATGACGACGGCGGTGCGCCAGTACCCGGCGCTACGCAGCGTTATGCGCCGGGTCGGTGAGTCAGGGGTGCTGGATGGCGGCGCCACCGAAACCGGGGCCGGCGACGGCCTGCATGCTGTCCCCGCCCGTTCCGGTGCCGCCGCGGGGGTTGAACTGGAAGGCGTCGGGGCGGCCTGGCCCGGCGGGGAACCCGTGTTCTCCGGGGTCTCCGCAACGGCCGGACCCGGCACGTGGCTGGCGGTCACCGGACCGTCCGGCGCGGGGAAATCCACGCTGCTCGCCGTCCTGCTGGGATTCCTGCCGGCCGCCACGGGCCGGGCCGCGGTGACCGGGACGGCGGCCTGGTGCCCGCAGGAGGCACACCTGTTCGATTCGACGCTGCGGGGCAACCTGATGCTGGGCGTCCATGCGCCGCCTACCACTGATGCGCCTGCCGCCGGTGAAGCCGAGCTGGAAGCGGCGTTGGCCGCCGTCGGCCTCAGCGCCCTGGTGTCGCGGCTGCCGGCGGGGCTGGACACCCGGATCGGGCCGGGTGGTTCCTTCCTCAGCGGCGGCGAGCGGCAACGGCTGGCCGTGGCGCGGACCCTGCTGACGGGGGCCGAGGTTATCCTGCTCGATGAGCCCACGGCTCATCTGGACGCACAGTCGGGACGGGAAATGCTGGCAGACCTCCGCGCCGGCCTGAAAGACCGCACAGTGGTCATGGTCACCCACAATCCGGCCGACATCCAGCCGGATGACGCCCGGCTGGAGCTCTCGGCGGTGTCCCGGACGGGCACGGCTGCTTCGCTGGTGGGTTGAGTCCCCTCAGCCGTCTACATCGTGGAGGTGATGGACGACGTCGTGCAGGAAGTACTGGGCCAGCGTCATGACCGTGAATTCGGATCCGTTGCTGCGCAGGCCCCGCCGTCCCCACTCTGACTCCCGGACGCCGGCGAAGGACTCGGCAATCTGCTTGCCCTCGGCCGTCAGTTCGGCGCTGACCACGGCGGGATCGGCATTGGCGTAATCCTTGTCGACTGCCGTTTGGTCCTGGTCCCAGTTCTCAAACCGGGCGCCGTCGGCGTCGAGCATAAGGTTCAGCCGCTGGTCGAACAGCGTGAAGACGTCGCGGACGTGGCAGGCATATTCCAGCGCCGACCACGTCCTGTCATCCGGGCGTTCTGCAACGTCAGGCCGGCGGAGGACGGCCCGCCAGCGCGGGAGCATGTTTTCCACGCTGCCCGGCACCGTGGCCGGTGTGGCGGTGGAAGCGTCGTAGGAGCACTCGGGGCACGGCCGGGAGAGGACCCAGGTCCAGTCCTTTTCATCAGGAATGATAGGCATGGCAGCAGTCTAGGACGGATCGCTCCAGGCCATGGCCGGACCCACCGCGTCCACTGCCTGGGACAGCGGAATCCCCGAACCGTCGCGCCGGCCGTGCTCCTGCGGCAGCGACCTGGCAATACCGGCGAGCGATGAGGCCTTCGCGGGTCCGTGCCCGGCCCACGCCAGCAGCAGCGTGTCTTCGCCCTTGAGGAACCTGTGGGCGCGAACGCCGGCTGTTGCACGGCCCTTGGCAGGGTATTCGGCGAAGGCCGTCACTTTCGCCGCACCCGGAGCGGTGCCCGGCAGGGCGCCGTTCGTGCCGGCAATGGTGACCACCACGGCGTCGTCGTCGGCGGCGGTGACCGCCCCGAAGAACAGCACCTGGTCCCCGGCGCCGAGCTTGATACCCACCATGCCGCCGGCCGTCCTGCCCTGGGCCCGGACGTTGGCGGCGCTGAAACGGAGCAATTGAGCCTCACGGGTCAGGAACACCAGATCGGTCTCCTCAGACCCGGCCGGCGCCACACCCACCACCTCGTCCTTGTCCTTGAGCGCAATGACTTCCCAGTCCTCGCGGTTCAGGGGGTAATCGGGCTGGACCCGCTTGACCACACCCTGGGCGGTGCCGATGGCCAGGACTTCATCCAGCGGGGCGAACGCCACCAGCGCTTCACCCTTCAGCAGCGTGATGAAGTCCTTGGCCGGAACACCGCCGGCGAGGTTGGGCAGGCCGGACATCGGCGGCAGCACCGGCATGTCCATGACCTGAAGCCGCAGCATCCGGCCCTGTGAGGTGACCGCTGCTATTTCCCCGCGGGCCGAGGTCTTGACCACTGAACGGAAAACGTCGTGCTTGGCCCGCGGCCCGGACTCGGCGAGGGGCTCCTGGTTGGACGTGCGCGCGATCTGGCCCGACGCCGTCAGGATGGCCCAGCAGGGATCGTCCGAGATCTCCAGGGCGAGCGGCGCGGCCTGGCCTTTGCCGTTGGGGGCGGCGGCCATGGCTGCCGCCACGGTGGGGGAGACGGCCTCGGATTCGAGCAGGACCGTCCGCCGCGGAGTGCCGTATTTTTCGGCGATTTCGCCGAGTTCGGAGGACACAAGTCCGCGCAACCGCTCCTCGGAGCCGAGGATGGCTTCCAGTTCCGCGATCTCGCGGCGCAGCTCCTCCTGCTCCTTTTCAAGCTCGATCCTGGAGTACTTGGTCAGCTGCCGCAGCCGCAGTTCCAGGATGTAGTTGGCCTGGATCTCGGAAAGATCGTAGATGGACATCAGCCGGACCCTGGCCGCCGCCACCTCATCCGAGGAGCGGATGATCTGGATGACCTCATCGATGTCCACGATGGCGATCAGGAGGCCCTCCACCAGGTGCAGGCGGTCCTTCTTCTTACCCAGCCGGAACGACGTCCGCCGGCGCACCACATCGATCCGGTGCTCCACGTACACGGAGAGCAGCTTTACCAGGCCGAGGGTCTGCGGCTGGCCGTCCACCAGCGTCACGTTGTTGATGCCGAAGGAATCCTCCATCGGCGAGTAGCGGTAGAGCTGCTGGAGCACGGCGTTCGGGTTGAACCCGTTTTTCAGCTCGATGACCAGGCGCAGGCCATGCTGGCGGTCCGTCAGGTCAACGATGTCACTGATCCCGGTCAGTTTCTTGCCATTGACGGCGTCCTTGATCTTCTCGATCACCTTTTCGGGGCCCACCATGTAGGGAAGCTCGGTGACCACCAGGCCGGTGCGCCGGGCCGAGAGCTGCTCGATCTCCACCTTCGCCCGGGTCTTGAAGGAACCGCGTCCAGTGGCGTAGGCGTCCCGGATGCCGTCCAGGCCCACGATCCGGCCGCCTGTTGGCAGGTCCGGCCCCGGTACAAAGCGCATGAGGTCATCGAGGGTCGCGTCCGGGTGGGCGATCAGGTGCCGCGCGGCGGAGATGACCTCCACCAGGTTATGCGGGGCCATGTTGGTGGCCATCCCGACGGCGATACCCGTGGCGCCGTTGACCAGCAGGTTGGGAAACGCGGCCGGGAGGACATCCGGCTGGGTCAGCTGATTGTCGTAGTTGGGGACAAAGTCCACCACGTCTTCGTCGAGGTGGTCGGTCAGCGTCAGGGCTGCTGCCGCGAGCCTCGCCTCCGTGTACCGGGGGGCCGCCGGACCGTCGTCGAGGGAGCCGAAGTTGCCGTGGCCGTCAATCAGCGGCAGGCGCAGCGAGAAGTCCTGGGCCATCCGCACCATGGCGTCATAGATGGCGGTATCGCCGTGGGGGTGGAGCTTGCCCATGACCTCGCCCACCACACGGGCGCTCTTGACGTGGCCGCGGTCCGGACGCAGGCCCATCTCACTCATCATGTACAGGATCCGGCGCTGGACCGGCTTGAGCCCGTCCCGGGCATCAGGCAGGGCCCTGGAGTAGATCACCGAATACGCATACTCCAGGAAGGAGCCTTCCATCTCGGACGTGACATCGATGTCCACGATGTTCTCGACGAAATCCTGGGGTGCGTCCCCGGCAGGGGCTGGGCTTTGGCGGCGGGCCATAGGGCTGGTGGATCCTTCTGGGTTACGGGTGGTGCTGTGGTCTGGGCGCAGGTGTGGAGGATAACTCCGGGCACACGGCCTGCGCCGTCAGTTTGTGGTTAGGCTAAGCCTATGGTGGATCAGCCCGGGGACGGCGAATATCCGGAACATTGGGAAGCCGATGTCGTGCTCCGTGACGGCGGCACAGCCCATCTGAGGCCCATCCACCCCAGCGATGCGGACGCGGTCCAGGCTTTCCACACCGGGCAATCGCAGAACTCAATCTACATGCGCTTCTTCGCATTCAAGGCCCGGCTGTCCAGCAAGGAGCTCAAGCGCTTCACCGAAGTGGACTACAAGGACCGGGTTGCCCTGGTGATCACCTTCGGCGGCGAAATCCTGGGGATCGGCCGCTACGACAGGCTGGATGACCCCCTCGAAGCCGAAGTCGCGTTCAACATCGCCGACGCCCACCAGGGCCGGGGAATCGGCTCAATCCTGCTCGAACACCTTGCCGCAGCCGCCCACGAAAACGGGATCCGCCGCTTCAGCGCCGAAGTGCTGCCCGAAAACCGCAAAATGCTGATGGTGTTCGCCGACGCCGGCTACGACGTCAAACGCCACTTCGACGACGGCGTGGTGAGCCTGGAGTTCAACATCGACCCCACCGAAAAGTCCCGGGCGGTGATGGAGTCACGCGAGCACCGCGCCGAGGCGAGGAGCGTCCGGGACCTGCTGGCGCCGTCGTCCATTGCAGTCATCGGCGCGAGCCGCAAGTGGGGGACCGTGGGGTACCAGCTGCTGGAACACATCATTGAAGGCGGTTTTTCCGGGCAGGTCTACGCCATCAACCCGGAGGCGCTGGAGCTCGCCGGAATGCTGTCCTTCGGCCGGATTTCCGAGATCCCGGAGCCGGTGGGGCTGGCCGTGATCGCCGTCCCCTACGAGGAAGTGGCCACCGTGGTTGACCAGTGCGCCGCGGCCGGGGTCAAGGGGCTGGTGATTGCCTCCGCGGGCTTCGCGGACGACGGCGAACGCGGCCTCACCCGCCAGCGCAACCTGGTCCGCAAGGCCCGGGCCAACGGCATGAGGGTGATCGGGCCCGCGTCCCTGGGGATCGTGAACACCCATCCCGACGTGAAACTGAACGCCTCCATGGCGCCCTCACTGCCGCGGCGCGGGGGCCTGGGACTGTTCAGCCAGTCGGCGGCGATAGGTGTTTCCCTCTACGCGGCGTCACACCGCCGCAGGCTGGGCCTGTCCACGTTCCTGTCGGCGGGCAACCGCGCGGACGTCTCCGGCAACGACATGATGCAGTTCTGGGAGGACGACGCCGACACCGCCGCGGTGGGCCTCTACCTGGAGTCGATCGGGAACCCCCGCAAATTCTCCCGGATCGCCCGGCGGCTCGCCCGCACTAAGCCCGTGGTGGTGGCGAAATCGGAAACCATGGGCCTGCGGCTGCCGCCCGGCCACGCCGTCCGGACCACCCAGGCGCCCGCCGGTGCGCTTGACGCCATGATGCGCCAGGCCGGCGTCATCCGCGTCGAGACCATCGAACAGCTGATGGACATCACCCAGATAGTGTCCGGCCAGACGCTCCCGGCGGGGCCCGGACTGGCCATTTTCAGCAACTCCCTGGCGCTGGGCAAAGTGGTGGCGGACAGCGCCGAGGCACACGGCCTGACCGTGGATGGCATCATCACGGACGTGGATCTCGACGCCGGCATGTCCCTGGCGCTGCCCGCCCTCCGCCGCAGCCTCCAGGACACGCTCGCGTCCGACGCCGTCCACGCCGTGGTGGCCGCGCTGCTGCCGGTGCGCGGCCTGACCGTGGACCATATCGCCGAGGTCCTGGCCGAATGTTCGGCCGCCGCCGGAAAGCCGGTAGTCGCTGCCTTCACCGGCATCCTTGATCCCTCCATCTACGTGGAGGGCATGGTGGGAGGTGAGGGCCGGACAGTGCCATGCTTCTCGAACGCCGGTGCGGCTGTGGCGGCGCTCGCCGCCGTCGTGCGCTACGCGGAATGGGTGGCGCGGGACCCCGGCCACTTTGTCCAACCCGACGGCTGCGATCCGGAAGGCGCACGGATCCTGCTGGATCAGCTTCTGCGCGATGTCCACGGGGAGCAGCTCAAGACCCTCGATCCGGGGTCCGCGGCAGAGCTGCTGGCGCACTACGGCATTGCGGTGCTCCCGTCCGCCGGTTTCGACTCAGAGGACGAGGCGGTTGCTGCCGCCGGCCGGCTGGGCTGGCCGGTCGCGCTGAAAACCACCGACCCGGCGCTTCGCCACCGCCTGGACCTGGGCGGAGTCCGCCTCGACGTCGAGGATCCGGATTCCCTCCGCCGCAACATCGTGCAGATGCGGCGCTCACTGGCACCCTACGGTTCGCCGGCCCTGGAGGTGCAGTCCATGGCCCCGGTGGGGCAGGCGTGCACGTTCCGGGCCATTGAGGATCCGCTGCTTGGACCGGTGGTCTCCTTCGGGCTCGCCGGGGACGCGGTCAACCTGCTGGATGACTGGGCACATCGCGTTCCTCCGCTGTCCGCGGCCGACGTGAAAGACTTCATCCGTGGGCCCCGGGCCGCCCGCAAACTCTTCGGCTACCAAGGCCTTCCCGCCGTGGACATTGACGCCCTGGAGGAAGTCGCCGGGCGGTTGGCCTGGATGAAGGACAACCATCCGGAAATCGCCCTGGTGGAATTCAATCCGGTCCTCTGCGGAACCCGGGGCGTGTCCATCCTGGCCGCAGATATCCGGATCGGCAACGCAGCACAGCGTACCGACAGCGCCCGCCGGGCCATGCTGGGCTGACCGCGGTTAGCATGTCCCCGGCCGATCTGTGAAAATGGGGGGATGAGCTCACAGCCTTCCCCGTCGACGCCTTCCACCTCCGGCAGTGACAGCCAGGCAACCCGCCCCCACAGCTCACACAGCCACACGCCGCAGGGCCAGAGCCTGGACGGTGCGCTCCAGAAGGCGGGCTTCTACCCGCGCCTGGTGGCCGACGTCGTTGACGACGCCCTGGACGGCCGCGAATGCGTGGCCCACCTGGTGCACCTGGAAACCCACTTTGACCGGGCCGAAGTCCGCCGCCACATCACCGTGCTGGTCCTGACCGCAGACATGCTGGTGATCACCCACGTGGACGACCAGCAGCTCGATGACGCCGGCGAACAGATCGTGGCCCAGATTTCCACCGAATCCGTGCCCGTCGCGCAGATCCGCTCCGTGGTCCTGAGCTACATGTACTCCCAGCCGCAGGACTACAAGCCCTCGGATCCGGTCCGGGAAGTCACCCTCGCCATTGCCTGGTCCGGCGGCCAGCGGCTGGACATGGGCCCCGCCAGCTGCGGAGACCCGCAATGCGAGGCAGACCACGGCTACAGCGGCACCATTGCCCAGGAGGACATCGTCCTGCGGATCAGCGCCGAAGCCGACGGTCCGCAGGCCGTCCAGGACGCCAAACTCTTTGCCCGCGCCCTGCGGGCCGTGAACACCGGCTCCACGGCTCCCGTGCCGCACGCCGGCCAGACGCTCCAGCCCCGGCCCCGGACGGGTGTGTTCGGAAACCGGCTCAGCCGCGGGCACCAGCAGCGCTGAGATGCCGGACCAAGGGAAAGCAACAGTCTCCTCAGCCTCTTCCGCAGCGGTTTCCCAAGGGGCCGCCCCGCAGCTGAGCATGCCGCCCGCGCCTGCCTTTGGCCGGCGGTCCATCGGGGATGTCCTCACCAGCGCTGCGGCCAGCCTCGGGGTAGAAGGTTTCACGAACTCCCTGGGCCTTCCGCCGGCGTCGCGCGTCTGCGTGGTCCTGGCCGACGGCCTGGGCCGGAACCTGCTCAAACAGAAGTCTGCCCACACACCCTTCCTGCGCTCCGTGATGAAGTCCGGGCAGGGGGAAGTTCCCGTCTGGCTGGACTCCACGTTCCCCTCAACCACGGCCGCTGCCCTGGCCAGCTTCGGCACAGGACTCCCGCCCGGCCAGCACGGAATGGTGGGCTATGACGTCCTGGACCCTGACCAGGACAAGGTCGTCAACATGCTCGGCAACTGGGATGCCAAGGTGGACCCTGCTGAGTGGCAGCCGTTTCCTACCGTCCTCGAACGGGCCGCCGAATCAGTTAATGTGACCACGGTCAGCCTGCCGCAGTTCGGCAACTCGCCCATGACGCAGGCGGCCCTCCGCGGCGGGAATTTCGTCTCTGCCGTGACGGCCCACGCGCGCACAGAAGCCGCCGCCGAAGCCATGGACACAGCCGGCAAGTCCCTGATGTACTTCTACGTCAACGAACTCGATAAGGCCGGCCACCGGCACGGTTGCCAGTCCGAACAGTGGGAACACCAGCTCGAAGAGCTTGACGCAACCGTCAAACGGCTCAACGCGTCGCTCCCGGCCGGGACCACCGTCCTGCTCACCGCGGACCACGGGATGCTCGACGTCCCGGAACAGCAGCGGATCGACTTCGCCGCGGACGCGTCGCTTGTTGACGGCGTGCGGCATACGGCGGGGGAGCCCCGGATGGTCCATCTCTACCTTGAGGATGCGGCAGACGCCGCGGGCCGGGCGCGATTGCTGGACGCGTGGCGTGCCCGTTTCGGCGACAGGATCTGGGCCTTTACCCGGGAAGATGCCATCGCCGCCGGACTGTTCGGGACACTGCGCCCGGCCGTCGGGCCCCGGATTGGCGACATCATGATTGCAGCGCGGGACGCGCTGGCCCTCTACGACACCCGCCGCGGGCGGCCAGCCGCCATGGAGGTGGTGGGCCAGCACGGCTCGCTGACCAAAGCGGAACGCGAAGTACCGCTGCTGTGCTTTAAGGCCGAAGGCAAGCCACGGCGACGCTGAGGCGTCAGTCCCGCTTGGTCCCGAAGACGATCTCGTCCCAGCTGGGAACCGTGGACCGCTTCGGTTTTGCGGGCTGCCGTTCAGGCTGGTCCGCGTCATGGTCGTGGTGCTGGCCCGATCCTGCGTCGTCGGTGCCGGCCGCGTAGGCTGCCCGGCGCGGGCTGCCGCCGCCCAGCAGTTCGTCCAGGCCCACGTTCGGCGCGGGAGGCCCCGGAGCTGTCTCGCCGGGGGCACCCTGCCCTGCGGGACGAAGCGGGGACGCCACAATGGTGACTTCCCTCGTGTCGGTGCTGACGCCGTCGTGCAGTTTCAGGACGTCGTCATCCTCGGAGTCCCGGTGTGGCGGGATGAGGCTCAGCCGGGACAGCATTGACGGCCGAGCATCACGCTTGCGGGTGAGGGGATCGGCGGCCGCGGCAGGCGCGGCGTCGTCCTGCGCGGTGGACTCGGCAGGTGCTGCCTCGCGCGTTTCGGGCTCCCGGTACTTCTGTTCCCTGGAATCCAGTTCAGGGAACACCTCAGAGGGACGTGGATGGGCAGCGGGCACGCCGTGGGTCAGCAGCAGCGCCAGGGCGTCGTCCGCGTCTTCGTCGACACCCAGACGCTGGCCGCGGCGTGAACGGAGCATATCCAGGAGACCGTCAGATTCCCTGGCCTGCGGGACGGCCTGCGGGCCGGTCGAATTTCGGGCGGCCGCTGCTTCCGCGTCGGTTTCAAAGTCAAACGGGCGGTCCGAGACGGCAGTGAGGCGGCGGGCCGGAACGGGACCGTCCAGCGGTTCCAGCTCACTGAGCTGCTGGGCCCAGCGGTTGGCGTTCTGCAGCGACTTCCGGGCCGGACTGAACGACCACTGCGCGGGCGGCTCTTCCCCGATGCCGGAGGTGCCGTCCTTTTTGGCTTCAAAACGGGCCACCACAGTCCAGTTGCCGTCCTGGCGCCGCCACGAATCCCACTCCACCGTGGAAGGTTCAATCCCGTGGGCTGAGAGCCGGTGGTTGACCATGTCGTGGAGGGAAGCCGGGTGGTCGCCGAAAATGGAGCGGTAGGTGTCATGGCCAGGGGAAGGCGAAGCCACTTCCACCTTCCGCGCCTGTTGCGCTACGTACTCCCGCTCGGCAAGGACAGGGCCCTCATACCGCTCGACTTTTGCGAGGGGAAGCCCGGAAAGCTCAGCCACCTCCGCTGCGGTGGCACCGCTGCGGATCCGAGACTGGATGTCCCGCGGGGACATGGCAATGGGCGCAGCCGCGGAAGCCGTCTTCGCCGAAGACCGGCTGGCCGTCCGCAGTGCTTCGTCGATCGGCAGCTGGAACATCTCGCCGCCGGCACCGCTCAACAGGAGATGCTCCCCGTCGTCGTGTACGCCTACAAGCCGTAGATCCTGCATACAAATCCTCCACCCTGGCATTACTATCAATCGAAACTCTGCCACTCACCGGCACCCTTTTGGGTTAGGAGCAAGGGCGCGCCGCGATATTCCGGCACTTTCGGACGCCAGTGCGGTCAGCAGCGGGAGTTTGCGCAGTGCCAGCGGACCGCACCCGCGCGGAAGTCTGGATTTTGCCGCGTGCATGCGGAAGGATGAGCCCACGCCGGGCACAAACATGAGGTGTCCGGCGTTATCAAGGGAGTCACCCGCTGACCGGAAAGGAACGGAGTCAAGCCGAGATGGCCACCGACTACGATGCGCCGCGAAAATCCGAAGAAGACCTCACCGAGGATTCGCTGGAAGATCTGAAAACGCGGCGATCAGATAACCCGACGGCCGCGGTTGATGTGGACGAAAGCGACCTCGCCGCAGGCTACGAGCTTCCCGGGGCGGACCTGTCCGGCGAGGAGCTGCTGGTGCTGGTGGTGCCTCCACAAGCGGACGAGTTTACGTGTTCCTCGTGCTTCCTGGTCCGGCACCGTTCGCAGATTGCGCGGGAAAAGGACAGCCACTTCTATTGCAAGGAGTGCGAGGGCTGATCCGGGGTGCCTATTTCCGCGAAAGCGCGGCAGCGAGTTCTTCGGGCCGCCTGGACGACGTCAGCCAATAGGGGGTCCGGTCGGACGGGTCCGTGATTTCGATCCGCACCACCGGGTCGATCCAGCCACGGATGCACAGGTAGGCGAGGCCATTGAGCCGGGTCCCCCGCTGGGCCGTGGCGTCTTTGCCGTGGAACGCTGCCGCCTCGCCGACGAAGCGGCGCTCAATGGTGGCGCGTCCTACCGTCAAGGCGTCACTGGTGACCAGGATCGTCGGAGTGGACAGCACGAGCAGGACAGCCATGATCGTGAACAGGACGCCTGCCGCCGTATAGCCCGCAACCATGCTGATCGGGGCGAAAACGAGGATCCCGGCACCGGAGATCCCCGCTGCGATGATCCAGATCCAGACGTTCGGCCACAGCCTCTCCCGGAAAACTGCCGGGGTGCCGGCGGAGGGGGCGTCAGGGACGGGCGCGGTGGAACTGGATTCGGGCATGCCACCAGCTTTCCACCTTTGGCTGGCTATTTCATCTTGGGTTCATCCTGTCTTGGCCTGCGGGGTCCCGTTGAATCTAGGACGGAACTGCGGCTGGGCGTTAGAGTGAGTGACTGTGACTGACGAACTTGCCACTGTTGAAACCGTTCCTGACAATGAGCTGGCCGGCTCTGCACCGGATGCCGCCGCAGCCTACGGGGCCCCGACGCTGCAGGTGCAGCTGAAAATGCTCGACGCCGGGCTGGAGGCACCTTCCTATGCCCACCCCGGCGATGCGGGAGCTGACCTGCGGACCCGGGAAGATGTGGTCCTGGCGCCGGGGGAGCGGAAGCTGGTGGCTACCGGTGTTTCCATCGCGCTGCCGGACGGGTTTGTAGCCCTGATCCACCCTCGCTCCGGCCTGGCCACGAAGCATGGGCTGACTATCGTCAATGCGCCCGGCACTGTGGATGCCGGTTATCGCGGGGAAATTTCCGTGACCCTCCTGAACACCGACTCCAGGAACGCCATCGAGCTGCGGCGCGGCGATAGAATTGCACAGATGGTGATCCAGCGGGTGGAATATGCGCAGTTTGTCCCCGTCAACGAATTGAGCGAATCGGTGCGGGGAGCCGGCGGATTCGGATCCACCGGCGGCTTCACCTCGCCAAACGCCTGACACAGCCGACGGCGGCAACCAGCGTTGGTTGCCCGCGGCAGCAAGACTTCCGACGGTACCCACCGGGCCCGGCGAGTCACTTTCACAACTAAGGAGACAAACCCCATGGTTTTTGGGCTCGGCAGGAAATCAAAGAAGGAACATCCGGCCGACCCGGACGAATCCCAGGCCTCAGTGGAATCAACGGATTCCGCTGACACGGCCTCGGTGGACACCGGGCGTCGGGTCTCTGGCCCCTTTGATGTTTCCGAGGTCTCCAGCCGCGAGGGATATGTTGACCTCGGCGCGCTGCTGATTTCCCCGAGCGAGGGGCTCCAGCTCCGGCTCGAAGTTGAGGAAGCCACCCAGCGCGTGGTCGCTGTGACCATGGACCTGAACGGCTCCAGCCTTCAGCTGCAGGCGTTTGCTGCTCCCAAGACCGAGGGACTGTGGGACGAGATCCGCGAACAGATCGGTCAGTCCGTGGGAAGCCAGGGCGGGCAGGTTGAAGAAGTCCAGGGTGGCTTCGGAACCGAACTGATTGCCAAACTGCCCGCCGGTGCACAGGACGGCAGCCAGGGCTACCGGGTGGCGCGTTTCATAGGCATCGACGGGCCGCGTTGGTTCCTGCGCGGCGTCCTGGGCGGCGCGGCAGCGATGGAGCGGGAGGCTGCGGCACCGCTTGAGTCCCTTTTCCGCAAGATTGTGGTCATCCGGGGCGACAGCCCCATGCCGCCCCGGGACCTGCTTCAGCTGCGGCTGCCCAAGGATGCCAGCGTCACCCCGCCGCCTGGTGCCCCCGAATTCAATGCCCCCGAGTTCAAGGGCCCCGAACGTGGTCCGGAAACCACCCAGATTGGCTGATTCCCGCCAAGGTCCCCCGGACTCCTCCCCGGACGCGGGGATGCCGGTCAACCGGCTGCCGGAACGGGGGAGGGTGGTGTGCCAGGGGCACATCGAATCGGTCACCTACATGCCCGCGGACCGGAACGCGGCATTCACCGCCATTGTCTCGGACCCCGACATTCGCGAGACGGGCGCCAAACCGGCCCAGGGAACGGGTGGCCGCCTGCGTGTGGTCTGGCTGGGGCGGCGCAGGGTGCCGGGCATCGAGGCCGGGACCGTAGTCCGCCTTGAGGGCATGCTGTCCCAAAGCCAAGGCCTGCCCACCATGTTCAATCCACGCTATGAAATACTTTCCCGCCAGGAGAACGAATGACCTCGTCCCAGCAGCCCGAGCCGTCCAAACAGCCCGAGCCGTCCGCGGTGAAGGGACTTGCTGAGGGCTATGCAGCCAAAGCCGGCCTGCACCGCACCCATGACGGCCGGATCGATGTCCTCAAGAGCGCCGGCGGAATCCAGGGCATCGCCGAGAGCATTGTGCCCGGCCTGGTCTTCCTGATCGCCTTTACCATCACGCGGGACCTGACGCCGTCGCTGGTGGCCGCGCTGGCCTCCGCCGCGGTGTTTACGGTGGTCCGCCTCGTCCAGCGGCGCCCGCTGACCCAGGCCCTCGCCGGCGTGGTGGGCGTGGGAATCTCGGCCTGGCTCGCGAACACTACGGGCAAGGCCGAGGACTTCTACCTGCCGGGCTTCTTCACGAACACCGCCTACATCCTCGCCATGGTGATCTCCATCGCGATCAAGTGGCCGGTGGCCGGCCTGCTGTTCGGGATCATCCGCAACGAAGGGCTGGACTGGCGCAAGGACCCCGCGCGGCTTAAGGCTTACCGCCTGGGCACGTGGATCATCGTGGCGGTCCTGGTACTTCGGCTGATCGTCCAGGTTCCCCTGTACCTGATGGGCGAGGCTGGACTCGCCGCCCTGGCCACGACCCGCCTGATCATGGGGGCGCCGCTCTATATCCTCGGCGTCTGGATCGCGTGGCTTGTCACCCGGCCGGTACCGGCGGACGCCGACGCCCCGACGTCGGATCAGCCGCCGAAGCCGTCGTCCTCCGGCGCCTGAGTTTCGGCAGGCTGCAGGCCCTCGGGCTCACGGGAGGCCTCCTCCGGCTCCTCCGCTGATTCGGGCGACAACAGCGCACGCAACTCGTCCTCGGCCGCGATGGTGGTGACGAAAAACAACTCGTCCCCGCCATCGATCACGTCATCTCGGCTGGGAGTGATGGGCGCGTGGTCCCGGAGGATTGCCACCAGAGTGGCGTCCTCGGGCCAATGGATGTCGCCCACCGTCAGGCCAATGACGTAGGAATCGTGCGGCACCGTGAACTCCACCAGCGAAGCGACGCCGGTCTGCAGCGTCAGGAGCCGGACCAGGTCACCGATCTCCACCGCTTCCTCCACAAGCGCGGTCATCAGCTGGGGGGTGTTGACGGCAACGTCCACGCCCCAGGAGTCGTTGAACATCCAGTCGTTTTTGGGGTTGTTGACCCGGCCCACCGTGCGGCCCACGCCGAATTCGGTCTTGGCCAGGAGCGAGACCACCAGGTTCACCTTGTCATCGCCCGTGGCTGAAACAACGACGTCGGCGTCCTCCACTTTCGCTCCCTGCAGGGTGCTGAGCTCGCAGGCGTCGCCCACCAGCCAGTGCGCGCCGCGCAGCCCGCTGCGTCCGATGACCTCAGGCTTGAGGTCGATCAGCAGGATTTCGTGCTTGTGGGCCAGCAGTTCCCTGGCGATTGATGACCCGACGCTGCCGGCGCCGACGATAACAACTTTCACTACAACTCCTTGGCGGGGGCTTTGGCCAGAATCTGGGCGACCTGGGAACTGCGGTCCACCGGCAGCATGGCGTGGACTGTGTCGCCGTCCTGGTACGAAGTCCCGGTTTCCGGAAGCATGCCCTCGCCGAACCTCGTGAGGTATGCCACCCGGATGTGGGCAGCTTTTTCGACCTCGCTGATCCGGTGGCCGATCCAGCCGGCGTCGAGGTCCACTTCGGCGAGAACCAGCCGGCCGGAAGGCTCGCGGAAATCGCCGGCGAGATGCTGTTCGGGCAGGATGCGGCGCAAGACCTGGTCTGCGCTCCACCGGACGGCTGCCACGGTGGGGATGCCGAGCCGCTGGTAGATTTCCGCCCGGCCGGGATCGTAGATCCTGGCCACAACGTGGGGGACGTGGAAGGTTTCGCGCGCCACGCGGGTGGCCAGGATGTTGGAGTTGTCACCGCTTGAAACGGCCGCGAAGGCGTACGCCTCTGCCACGCCGGCTTGCTGGAGCGTGTCCCGGTCGAAGCCCACACCGGTGACTTTCCGGCCGGTGAAGCCCTGCCGAAGCCGGCGGAACGCGCGGTCGTCCTGGTCGATGATGGCGACGGAATGACCGGCGTCCTCCAGGGTGTGCGCCAGAGTGGCCCCTACCCGGCCACATCCCATGATCACGAAATGCGCCAACGTATCTCCTCAACTTCCGTAGCCTGCTGCTGCTGCTAGAACTCTACCGGCACCGCGCGTGCTGCATCCGCTCGGACGCCGTCATGACATGGGCAGAGAATCAGACTAGCTTTGTGGAGTGCTGACTATATTGAATGCCGTGAAACGGGTGCTGGTGGGCAGGCCCTTCAGGAATGACAGGCTCGCCCATACCTTGCTCCCCAAACGGATAGCACTCCCGGTTTTCGCTTCCGACGCACTGTCCTCGGTGGCCTATGCGCCCGATGAAATCCTGCTCACGCTGGCCCTGGCCGGCGTGAGTGCCGTGGCCTTTTCGCCGTGGGTGGGCCTGGCCGTGATGGTGGTCCTCCTGACGGTGGTGGCGTCCTACCGGCAGAACGTGCACGCCTACCCTTCCGGTGGCGGAGACTACGAGATCGCCAACGAAAACCTGGGCAAGTTTTCCGGGCTGACTGTGGCCTCGGCGCTCCTGGTGGACTACGTCCTGACGGTGGCCGTCTCGATGTCCTCGGCGGCCACCTACCTCACCACGGCGGTGCCGTCCCTGCACGGGCAACAGGCCCTGTTCGCCACCATCGGCGTCGTAATCCTTGCCCTCGTCAACCTCCGCGGCATCAAGGAAGCCGGCAGCGTTTTCGCTGTCCCCACGTACATTTTTATGGCGGCGATCCTCGGCATGACAGCGGTGGGAGTCTTCCAGGCCGCGACAGGCCAGCTGGGCGAAGCACCGTCGGCGGCCTTCGAGATTGTGCCGGCTCCCGGTTTCGACGAAGGGCTGGTGGGCCTGGCCGGCGCCTTCCTCCTGCTCCGGGCGTTCTCCTCCGGCGCCGCCGCGCTGACCGGCATTGAGGCCATCAGCAACGGTGTGCCGAACTTCCAGAAACCGAAGAGCAAGAACGCGGCCACCACGCTGTTGCTGCTCGGCGTCATCGCCTCGTCCATGCTGGCCGGTATCATCTTTCTGGCCAACGCCACGAAGGTGCACATTGTGCTGGATCCGGCGACGGAATTCCTGATGAACGGCCTGCCGTTGCCGGAGGATTACATTCAGAGTCCTGCCATCAGCCAGATCGCCCAGACCATCTTCGGCCCGGGATCAATCCTGTTCTTCATCGTGGTCGCCGCCACCGGAGTGATCCTGGTGTTCGCCTCGAACACCGCGTTCAACGGGTTCCCGGTACTTGGCTCCATCCTCGCCCAGGACGGCTACCTGCCGCGCCAGCTGCGGACCAGGGGAGACCGCCTGGCGTTCAGCAACGGTGTCCTTGCCCTGGCCGCCGGAGCGTTGGTCCTGATCCTCGCGTTCAACGGCGACGTCACGAAACTGATCCAGCTCTACATTGTGGGCGTCTTTATTTCGTTTACCCTCAGCCAGCTGGGCATGATCCGGCATTGGGGGAGGCACCTCAAGCTCGCCAAGGACAAAGCCACCCGGCGCCGGATGGTGAAGTCCCGCACCATCAACAGCATCGGGTTTGGCATGACGTCCCTGGTGCTGGTGATCGTGCTGATCACCAAGTTCCAGCAAGGCGCGTGGATCGCGGTGCTGGCCATGTTTATCCTGTTCCTGATCATGTGGAGCATCCGGGCACACTATGACAACGTGGCCAAGGAACTGGCCGTGGACGAGGACTCCTCGCCGCGGGCCCTGCCATCAAGGGTGCACGCGGTACTGTTGGTGTCCCACGTGCGCAAGCCGGTGTTGCGTGCCCTGGCCTACGCCCGGGCGTCGAGGCCGTCGCGGCTGGACGCCATCACGGTGGACATCAACGCAGAGGAAACCGCGCACACGGTTGCCGACTGGGAAAAGCTGGAGATCCCCGTGCCGCTGACCGTCCTCGCCAGCCCGTACCGGGAAACCATCACGCCCATTATGGAATACGTCAAGAACATGCGCCGTGATTCCCCCCGCGACCTGATCGTGGTCTACATTCCCGAATACGTGGTCGGTAAATGGTGGGAACAGCTGGTTCACAACCAGACGGCACTGCGTATCAAAACCCGGCTGCACTTCGAACCTGGCGTGATGGTGGCCAGTGTCCCGTGGCAGTTGAAATCGTCCGAAGAAGCCAAAAACATGCAGGATATCCGATGAACCCCCAGACCCAGAGCCACCCCGCAACTGCCACGGCAGCCCCCACCGAACTTGTGGTCGATGTCGGCCCCGTGGCCCACGGCGGCCACTGCGTGGCGCGGCATGAGGGCAGGGTAATCTTCGTGCGGCACGCCATCCCCGGCGAAAAGGTACGCGTCCGCCTCACCGACGCGGGGGAGTCTGCCAAGTTCTGGCGCGCCGACGTGGTGGAAGTCCTCGAAGCGTCCCCGGACCGCGTGGAGCACTTCTGGCGTCCGGCGGACTCCCTCCGCGCCTGGGCCCACGGACATCCACCGGTGGGCGGAGCCGAATTCGGCCACATCTCGCTGGCCCGACAGCGCACGCTCAAGTCGGCGGTACTGGCCGAACAGCTTCAGCGCCTCGCCGCCGTCGAACGCCTGCCCGACGGGCTGGACCTCGGAAACCTCGTGGAGGCTGTGGACGCGGGCGGGCCGGATTCCAGCCAGGAGACTGAGCCAACGTACGACGCCGGCACTGGCCTGGGGTGGCGGACGCGCGCCAGCTTCTCGGTGACTCCGGGCGGCAAACTTGGCATGCACGCGCACCGTTCCGACCACATCATTGCCGTCCGGGAGATGCCGCTCGCAACGGAGCGCATCAACCGGCTGCGCTTGTGGGACCTCGACCTGACCGGCATCGAACGCGTGGAGGTGGCAGCGCCGTCGAACGGTTCACGCCCACTGGTGCTGCTGGCTCCTGCACCCGGCACCAAGCCCAAGCGGCTCAGTGCCATCGCGGCCCAGCTTCCGGACGACGTTTCCGTGGCCACGTTCGACCCTCTGACCGGGGAAGTCGCGCAGCTGCGTGGCCGGACCTGGGTCCAGGAGTCGGCAGCCGGCCACGACTACAGGGTGACGGGCGCCGGTTTCTGGCAGATCCACCGCGACGCGCCCGGGACGCTTGTGGGAGCCATCACAGAATTCCTCCACAATGGCGGATTCCTGGCGCCGGGTTCCGTGGTGGCCGACCTCTATGCCGGGGCCGGGCTGTTCACGGCTCCCTTGGCTGACGCGGTGGGAGAGACCGGGTCCGTTCTCTCGGTGGAAGGTGCTCCGGGAACCAGCCGGGACGCCCGCAAGAACCTTCACGGTGCTCCGCAGGTGGAGATCGAACACGGCCGGGTGGAACGAGTCCTCCGCCAAAAGCCGCGGAATTTCGATGCCATTGTGCTGGACCCGCCCCGGGCGGGCGCCGGGAAGCCCGTGGTCAGCCAGCTGATCGCTGCCGGGCCCCGCGCCATCGCCTACGTCTCCTGCGACCCGGCATCATTTGCCCGGGATGTTGGGTACTTCCAGCTGGCTGGCTGGTCCCTGGCGGGCCTGCGGGCCTTCGATCTCTATCCGCACACGCACCACCTGGAGACGGTGGCGTTGCTGACGCCGGGTCCGTGATGCTACTAGGATGGCCGTAGTAATCCCACGTCGCGCCCCGTATTCACGGCTGACCTCCTGCAATTTGTGTGGCCAGCACTAATTAGGCCTGCCTAACTAGCAAGCGGTCTACCGCGCGACAAAGATGAAACTGTTGCGAGAGGAGTCCTGCGATGAGCACTGTGGACAGCTTCGGTTCAAAAGGCAAACTTAATGTAGCCGGAACCGAATACGAAATTTTCCGGTTGAACTCCGTTGAAGGTGCAGAAAACCTTCCGTTCAGCCTCAAGGTATTGCTTGAAAACCTGTTGAGGACCGAGGACGGCGCGAACATCACGGCCGATCACGTGCGTGCCTTGGCTGGCTGGGATCCTGATGCCCAGCCCAATACAGAAATCCAGTTCACGCCTGCCCGCGTGATCATGCAGGACTTCACCGGCGTCCCCTGCGTGGTGGACCTGGCGACAATGCGTGAAGCGGTCAAGGAACTCGGAGGCGACCCCAAGCGGGTCAACCCCCTCGCTCCTGCGGAAATGGTCATTGACCACTCCGTGCAGATCGACGCTTTCGGTAACTCCGGCGCACTGGAGCGCAATATGGAGATCGAATACCAGCGCAATGGCGAGCGTTACCAGTTCCTGCGTTGGGGCCAGACCGCATTCGATGACTTCAAGGTTGTTCCCCCGGGAACCGGCATTGTGCACCAGGTCAACATCG
Source organism: Pseudarthrobacter arbutini (assembly GCF_054510915.1). NCBI lineage: Bacteria > Bacillati > Actinomycetota > Actinomycetes > Micrococcales > Micrococcaceae > Pseudarthrobacter > Pseudarthrobacter arbutini. Next base: position 146,628 of record NZ_JBTNDQ010000005.1, read on the forward strand.
AATACCTGGCCCGCACGGTCATGACCCGCGAAATCGACGGCGTCCTCCGGGCCTACCCGGACACCTGCGTCGGCACCGACTCGCACACCACCATGGTCAACGGCCTGGGTGTCCTGGGCTGGGGCGTTGGCGGCATCGAAGCCGAAGCGGCCATGCTGGGACAGCCTGTCTCGATGCTCATCCCGCGTGTTGTGGGCTTCAAGCTGACCGGGTCTATTCCGGCCGGCGCCACGGCCACGGACGTGGTGCTGACCATTACCGAGCAGCTGCGCAAGCACGGTGTTGTGGGCAAGTTCGTGGAATTCTACGGCGAAGGTGTCGCGGCCGTGCCGCTGGCCAACCGCGCCACCATCGGCAACATGAGCCCCGAATTCGGCTCCACCGCCGCAATGTTCCCCATCGACGACGTCACATTGGACTACCTGCGCCTCACCGGCCGCTCGGACGAAAATGTGGCACTCGTGGAGTCCTACGCCAAGGAGCAGGGCCTCTGGCACGATGCTTCCCGCGAGATCAAGTTCTCCGAGTACCTCGAGCTGGACCTGTCCACGGTTGTTCCCTCCATCTCCGGCCCCAAGCGTCCCCAGGACCGCATTGAGCTGACGGATGCCAAGGAACAGTTCCGCAAGGACATCCACAACTACGTCGCCATCGAAGACGGCAGCGTGGACGAGTCCTTGGACGAGTCCTTCCCCGCATCGGATGCGCCGTCGTTCACGCACGCCGACTCGCACACCACCGAGACCAGCCGTGTTGTGTCCGCAGCGAACGGCGCCCACGGGCGTCCGTCCAACCCGGTGCACATCAAGACTGAAGACGGCCGCGAGTTCGAGCTGGACCACGGAGCGGTATCCATCGCCTCGATCACGTCCTGCACCAACACGTCCAACCCCTCGGTGATGCTGGCCGCAGCCCTGCTGGCCCGCAACGCCGTCGACAAGGGCCTGACCTCGAAGCCGTGGGTCAAGACCTCCGTGGCTCCCGGGTCCAAGGTTGTCACCGACTACTACAACAAGTCGGGCCTCACCCCGTACCTGGAGAAGCTCGGCTTCTACATCGTGGGCTACGGCTGCGCGACGTGCATCGGCAACTCCGGCCCGCTGGACGCCGAAATCTCCGAGGCCATTCAGGCCAACGACCTTTCCGTCACCGCGGTGCTTTCCGGTAACCGCAACTTCGAGGGCCGGATCAACCCGGACGTGAAGATGAACTACTTGGCCTCCCCGCCGCTGGTCATTGCTTACGCCCTGGCCGGTTCCATGGACTTCGACTTCGACACCGATTCCCTGGGCAAGGACGAAGCCGGCAACGACGTCTTCCTGAAGGACATCTGGCCCAACCCGGTTGAGGTCCAGCAGGTCATCGATTCCTCGATCGACAAGGACATGTTCGCCCGCGGCTACGAGGGCGTCTTTGACGGCGACGCACGCTGGAAGGCGCTCGACACCCCGGCCGGCGACACCTTCGCCTGGGATCCGAACTCCACCTACGTCCGGAAGCCCCCGTACTTCGATGGCATCAAGGCGCAGCCGGAACCCGTCCAGGACATCTCCGGCGCACGCGTGCTGCTGAAGTTGGGCGATTCGGTCACCACCGACCACATCTCCCCGGCCGGTTCCTTCAAGTCGGACACCCCCGCCGGCCAGTACCTGCTGGCCAACGGTGTGGAGCGCAAGGACTTCAACTCCTACGGTTCACGCCGTGGCAACCACGAAGTCATGATCCGCGGCACGTTCGCGAACATCCGCATTAAGAACCAGATCCTGGACGGCGTCGAAGGTGGCTTCACCCGCGACTTCACCCAGGCTGACGGCCCGCAGGCATATGTCTACGACGCCGCGCAGAACTACCAGGCAGCCGGCACCCCGCTGGTGGTCCTGGCGGGCAAGGAATACGGTTCCGGATCCTCGCGTGACTGGGCAGCGAAGGGCACCGCGCTGCTGGGCGTCAAGGCCGTCGTCGCCGAGAGCTACGAACGTATCCACCGCTCCAACCTGATCGGCATGGGCGTCCTGCCCCTGCAGTTCCCGGCTGGAGAGTCCGCAGCCACCCTGGGCCTGACCGGCACGGAAACCTTCTCGGTTGAGGGCGTCATTGCCCTGAACGAAGGGACCACGCCCAAGACCCTCAAAGTCACCGCCACCGCAGAAGACGGCTCCGCCAAGTCCTTCGATGCAGTACTCCGCATCGATACTCCGGGCGAAGCCGACTACTACCGCAACGGCGGCATCCTGCAGTACGTCCTGCGCCAGATCTCGGCCAACTAGCCGGAATCTGAACCCACGCAGTACTCCTTCGAAGCCCCGGCCGGTCACCGACCAGCCGGGGCTTCGGCTTTGCATTTTCCGCGAGGCGTTAGAGTTAACAGGCACGTCTACCACCCGAAGGAGGGGTCATTGGGAATCTTGGACACCATCCGGAATCCGCAGGACCTGAACCAGCTGTCTCAAGGGCAGCTCGAAGAGCTGGCCGCTGAGGTCAGGAGTTTCCTGATCACCAACGTCTCCCAGACAGGTGGACACCTCGGACCGAACCTCGGCGTTGTGGAACTGACCCTGGCCGTGCACCGCATCTTCGATTCGCCCCGGGACAGCATTGTGTTCGACACGGGCCACCAGTCCTATGTGCACAAGCTCCTCACCGGCCGCCAGGACTTCAGTACCCTGCGCCAGCAGGGCGGCATGTCCGGCTACCCGTCCCGCGCCGAGTCCGAGCATGACATCGTGGAAAGCTCCCATGCTTCCTCCTCCCTCTCCTGGGCGGACGGCATATCCCGTGCCAGGCAGCTCACCGGCGAGTCGGAGCGATACACCGTCGCCGTCGTCGGAGACGGGGCGCTGACCGGCGGCATGGCCTGGGAGGCCATCAACAACATTGCGGCGGACAAGCGCCGCCGCGTGGTGATCGTGGTCAACGACAACGGCCGCTCCTATGCCCCCACGGTGGGCGGCTTCGCGGACTACCTTGCCTCACTGCGCCCCACCATCGACTCTTTCCGCGCCGCCCCTGCCTATGAGGGCACGCTGGACTGGTGGAAGAAGAAGCTTCAGAATGGCGGCCCCGTAGGTCAGTTCACCTACAAGAGCCTGCATGCCATGAAAAAGGGCATCAAGGACTGGTGGGCGCCGCAGGGTATGTTCGAAGACCTCGGCATGAAGTACATCGGCCCCGTTGACGGCCATAACCTGCAGGCCATGGAGCACGCCCTGTCCACTGCCAGGAATTACGCCGGACCCGTGATTGTCCACGCCATGACCGAAAAGGGCCACGGCTACGCCCCGGCCCGGGCTCATGAAGCGGACCAGTTCCACGCCGTCGGCATTATCGATCCGGAGACGGGTGAGCCGACGGGAGTTTCCGGGGCACAGTCCTGGACGTCTGTTTTTGCTGACGAGATCGCGAAGATCGCCGACGAACGCCCCGACATTGTGGGCATCACCGGGGCCATGCTCATTCCAGTGGGCCTGCACAAGTTTGCGGCCAAGCACCCGGACCGCGTGATCGACGTCGGCATCGCCGAGCAGCATGCGCTGACGTCCGCCGCCGGCATGGCTTTCGGCGGGCTCCACCCCGTGGTGGCCGTGTATGCCACCTTCCTGAACCGTGCCTTTGACCAGCTCCTCATGGACGTGGCATTGCACAAAGCCGGCGTCACCATCGTCCTGGACCGGGCCGGCGTCACCGGCCCGGATGGGGCCAGCCATCACGGCATGTGGGACATGGCAATGGTCCAGATCGTTCCCGGACTCCACCTGGCCGCGCCGCGCGACGCCTCCCGGCTGCGGGAAGAGCTGCGCGAGGCCGTGGCCATCAACGACGCCCCCACTGTGGTGCGCTTCTCCAAGGGCACCGTGGGCGCCGAAGTGGAAGCCATCGAACGCCTGGGCGACGGTGTTGACGTGCTGGCCCGCCGGCCGGCCGGCTCCACCGAAAACGATGTCCTGATCGTCAGCGTCGGAGCCATGTCCGAACTGGCCCTGGACGTGTCCAACCGCCTGGGCGCCCAAGGCATCAGCACCACCGTGGTGGACCCACGCTGGGTGCTGCCCGTGCGGCGTTCCATCATTGCGCTGGCCTCTCACCACCGGCTGGTCATCTGCATCGAGGACGGTGTCAGGGCAGGCGGCGTCGGATCGCGGATCCGGCAGGAAATGCGCGCCGCCGGCGTGGACACCGCCCTGAACGAGGTGGGGCTCCCTGCGGAGTTCCTGGACCATGGCACACGCAGCCAGGTGCTGGAGCGCGTGGGGCTGACGGCACAGCAGATCACGCACGACGTCGTCGCCCAGGTTCTGGGCACAAAGGTCCCCTTCGCGCGCCCCCTGCCAGGCCAGGAACACCCCACCACCGGCAGCCTGCCGATCCTGTGAGGGAAGAAGACGCACTGAAGTATCCGGCCGCCGTCGGGGATTCAAGCCCGGCGAGGCACACCAGCACCACCCGCGTTCCCGCGGGACTGCAGCCAGGCCAGCTGGTGGTGGCCCGGAACCGGAAATGGAACGGGCAAGCCCACTGGGTGGTCCCCGGGCGGTACCTCGGCGAGGACCGGCACGGCTGGTGGATCTTCCAGGGAACCAACGAATTCTGTTCGCGCCCGGGCGCTGCCTTTTACACAGCATCCGACGCCGTGCTCCTGGTGCCGCGGTCCGGAGACTGGGTGGCCACGTTCTACGACGACGCCCACCCCAGCGGCGTCAAGGTCTACGTGGACCTCGCCGTCGCCCACGAGTGGACGGACATCCGGCCCGCGGTCACCGAGTTCCATGTGATCGACATGGACCTGGACGTGATCCGCATGGCCGGCCGGGGAGTCTTCATCGATGACCAGGACGAGTTCGCCTTGCACCGCATCGCCATGAATTACCCGGACCTCCTGGTGGATGACATCCAAGCGGCCGCGGACGAGCTATATCAGGCCGTCAAGGCACAGCACGCACCATTCGACGGAACAGACGCCGGATGGTTCACGAAGGGACGGTCATGAGCGGAATCATCAGGGTCTACAAACGGGACGACGAGGGAGTACTGCACTTCCGTGAAGGCTGGTTCGACGAGGACTACAGCCAGTTTGTGATGAACTACGGTGTGGTTGGCCACCAGAGCAAAACCGAAGAGACCGATGTGGCTGATGCCGCTGCGGTTGAGGGCCTGATGGATGCCTTTGCCGTGCAGTGCGCAGAGGACGGCTTCGCCGAAATCCCCGACGAGGACCAGTTCTGGGTGGTGGCGCAGTTCGCCCTCAAAACCAAGGAGGGCACCGACCGTGACCGCTACCTTGAGGAAAAGGCGAAGGACGCGCTCATCAGCCACCTGGCCTGGCGCGGCCTGGGAACCGTGGAACGCTCGGAGTTCAGTGACTACAAACTGAACATCTTCTGCCTCTGCCCCGACATGAACAAGGCCGTCAGCGCCATCAAGGTGTGCAGCCGCGGCGAAGACCTCGACTTCACCAAACTGAGCATCGGCGCCGCCCCCTTCAGCGAACCGGACAACTTCAAACTCAAGCACTCCGCAAAGTCTGCCAACACCTTCAGCCTCTAGAGGGGAAATCCATGCCTGACTACCGACGCCTGGGAAACTCAGGGCTGACCGTCTCCGTGGTGGGGCTCGGCTGCAACAACCTGGGCCGTGCCAACACGGTGACCGAATCGCAGGCGGGGACTGACGCCGTCGTCCATGCTGCCCTCGACGCCGGCGTGACGCTTTTCGACGTCGCCGACAACTACGGGCGCGAACCCGGTCTCAGCGAGACGATGCTGGGCAAGGCCCTGGCCGGCAAGCGGGATGATGCGGTGGTAGCCACGAAGTTCGGCATGGACGTCCGGGGTGCCAATGGGAACGACTTTGGCGCCCGGGGGTCCCGGCGCTACATTCTCCGTGCGGTGGAGGCGTCGCTGCGGCGGCTGGGCACGGACTGGATCGACCTTTACCAGTTCCACACGCCTGACCCACTGACCCCCATCGAGGAGACGCTGAGTGCCCTCGATGACCTTGTCTCCAGCGGCAAGGTCCGCTACATCGGACACTCCAACCGCGCCGGCTGGCAGATTGCCGAGGCGGAATTTGTGGCCCGGGCCGCCGGCGGCACCCGTTTCATTTCGACGCAGAACCACTACAACCTCCTGGACCGGCGGGCCGAACTCGAGGTCACCCCGGCGGCAGAAGCCTACGGCCTGGGTGTCCTGCCCTACTTCCCGCTGGCCAACGGCCTGCTGACGGGCAAGTATTCGCCGGGCTCGGCTCCGGCGGGGTCGCGGCTGAGCCATACACGGACCAACATGGTGCACGACGCCGACTGGGACCAGCTCCAGCGTTTCAGTTCCTTCGCGGCAGTTCGCGACCTGACCGAGATCCAGGTGGCCTTCTCCTGGCTCGCGGCCCAGCCTGCCGTCAGAAGCGTGATCGCCGGCGCCACCAGGCCGGAGCAGGTCCGGGAAAATGCGGCCGCTGCGGCCTGGGTGCCGTCGCCGGCGGAGCTCGCGGAACTGGATGCGATCTTCCCGAAGGTCCCCAAAGCCGCGCTCTTTTAGGGACTCCGCAGATGACCAAGCTACTACTGGACGTTGACACCGGGATTGACGACGCCTTGGCGCTGGCCTACCTGGCCTCGCTGCCCGACATGGAGTTTGTGGCGGTAACGGCGTCGCCCGGGAACGTGGGCGCACACCAGGTGGCGCGGAACACCCTCGCCCTGCTGGAGCTGTGCGGACGCACAGGTGTGGGGGTCGCCGTCGGGGCATTCGCTCCGCTGAGCATTCCGCTGGTGACCACGCCGGAAACCCACGGACCCCAGGGCATTGGCCACGCCGTCCTGCCGCCGCCGTCCGGGACGGTCTCGGCGCGGCACGCCGCCGACCTGTGGGTGGAGGCGGCCCGTGCACATCCGGGGGAGCTCACGGCCCTGATCACGGCGCCGCTGACGAACTTCGCGCTGGCCATCCGCCGCGAACCGCGGCTGCCCGAACTGCTGGGCAAGGTAGTGATCATGGGCGGCAGCTTCTACCACCAGGGGAATACCACTCCCACCGCCGAATGGAATACGCACGTTGATCCGCAGGCGGCCAAGGAAGTTTATGCGGCCTACCGCGGCCTGCCGGTGGACCGGCTGCCCATTGTCTGTTCCCTGGACACCACTGAGCGGATCGAGCTGCGGCCGGAGCATGTGTTGCAGCTCGCGGAGGCGGCCGGCTGCGGTGAGCGGGAGCTGGTCCTGCCGAAACAGCCTGAAGGGCTCAGGAGCACGGCCGACAGTCCGCTGGTGCGGCACCTGTCCGATGCCCTGCGCTTCTACTTTGAGTTTCACCGTCTCTACGGCCAAGGCTACCTGGCGCACGTCCACGACTACTTCGCTGCCGGTGTGGCCGCCGGGACGCTCGATTACGCAACCCGCCTGGCCACCGTGGACGTCGAGGTTGAATCGCCCCTGCTGATGGGGACCACCGTGGCCGATTACCGGAACCTGTGGAATCACCCGCCAAATGCCCGGATCGTCTCGAACAACAACCCTGAGCAGGCCTTCGGGGAATTGATACGGTCCGTCGGCGGCCTCGCGGCGCGGCTGCGCTGAGCGTTCGCCCTACAGCGGCGAGTTTTCAGGCACGTCCACATCCAGCGCGAGCAGGGCGTTCTCCACCACTTCCATGAGGGCCGGATGGATCCAGTACGGTCCCCGCGCGAGCTGGTGGACCGATACGTCGGTGGCCATCGCCTGGATCAGCGGCTGGATCAGGAGCGAGGCCTCGTGGCCCATGATGTGCGCGCCGAGCAGGCGGCCGGTGGACCGCTCGGCCACAAGCTTGACCACCCCTTCCTCGTCCTCCATGGCCCAGCCGTAGGCAGTGGAGCCGTAGTCCTGGACGGCGGTCACAACGTCTGTCCCGCCTGTTGCCTGGGACCGGGCTTCCCCCTCGGTCAGGCCCACGGAGGCCACCTGCGGATTGCTGAATACCGCAAACGGCACCGCGGTGTAGTCGATGGTCCGGAGCCGGTCCGGGTGTTCCAGGTTGTGCGCCACTACCCGGGCAACCCGGTTGGCGACGTGCTTGAGCTGGTAGCTATTGGCGATGTCACCCAGGGCATAGACACCGTCAACGGGTTTGCCGCCGGCGAGGATCCGGAGGTTCGCGTCCACGGACAGGGTATGGTCCTCATCCAGGTCAAAGCCGGCGGCGTCCACACCCAGCCGGTCGGTGTTCGGCACCCGCCCGGTGGCCATCAGGACGATGTCCGCCGCGACCCGCAGAGGTTTGCCGTCGTCGTCGGCGAACACCACGGTGACGCTGCCGTCGCCGTTGTCCTCCACCGCCTGGAGCGAGTAGCCAAAGATCCTGTCCCGCAGCTCATTCCACCGCACCTTGTCCAGGCTCAGGTCCACACCCAGGCGGGCGGCCTCCCTGGGCGCGGCCGCCAAGGTAGCCGGGTACACAAACATCTTCGTGGGGATGCAGCCGACGTTCAGGCACGTGCCGCCGAACACGCCGGCGTCGATCATGGCTACCTTCTTGCCGTCCCAGAACGGCGTGATCAGCGAATTGCCGGATCCGGATCCGATGATGGCCAGGTCGTAATGGGGCATTTGTGCCTTTCGGAAAGGTCAGGACGGCAAGTGTGACTGTTAGCCAGGAGTGGCGGCTAATTGCAGCTTAGTTTGGCGGGTTCCAGGTTCCGTCAACCGGTCCGCTTCCGGGACACGTTGTGAGGTCCCCGCGTTACACATCGTCCGTGTCCCGCAGAATCAGTTGAAGCCTGCGAACGCACTCCTGTGCGAAGTCCGGCCAGGTGGACCAGTAGTAGGGAACCCCCGACAGTGCGATGGCCAACGCCCAGGCACGAGCGCGCAGCCGCGTGCTTTTGTCGAGGCCCAGTTCCTCGGCGTACGCATGCCTGGCTTCGGCCGGGAGATCCCAGACCGCGGCGTGCTCGCAGGTCGGATCACCGACCGAGAGACCGCCGAAATCGACCACCCCCACCAGCACGCTGTTTCGGACCAGGAGGTTGGAGGGCTTGAGGTCGGTGTGCATCCAGGTGTGCGCCAACCGTGGCTGATCGAGTTCCAACGCCGCTTGCCAGATGGACTGCAGGCCGTCGAGATCCAACTGGAGTCCCCGTATGCCGCGGCAGGCGTCGTGGTTCGCTGACGTCCCGGTGGAGAGATCCCGCAGACTGCCGCCACGGTACGACAACAGTGGCTCTTCCCGCCGTGCGCCCATGAGGTCGATGCTGTGGAGGGCGCGGACAAAGCCAGCCAGGTCCCGGCCGAGCCGGGACAGATCCTGCTCACTTTCCGGGTTCAGCTCTGTACCGTCGACCCACCGGTACACCGACCAGGGGAACGGGTAGCTTTCATCCGGCCTGCCGATTGCCACAGGCTCGGGAATGCCGAGCGGAAGGTGCGGTGCAAGGCGCGGCAGCCATGTCTGTTCCTTGGCCACATCGGCCGCGGTGCCCGACGTCCGCGGCAACCTCACCACCAGATCATCGCCCAGGCGCAACATGCGATTGTCTGTGCCTTCCCCGGCAGGCGAGAGGGCCAGGTGCTCCCAGGCAGGGAACTGGTGATTGATGAGTCGACGGACTGTCTTCTCCTTGAGGTTAACTTCGTCCGTATGCAGGGAGGCCATGTCTCTAACTCAAACACAGGTCAGCAGATCGCGGGGAACCTCTCTGGTCACACCGACATGCAACGCCCGGCTTGGCGGGTCCCGGAACCGGTAGACTGGTGCCGGATCCGGGCCGGCGCAGACGCCCCCGGCTGCCGCCGAGGTGACATAGGCGGCGTTCCTCACCGCCCGGGCCATCCGGGCGCCACAGCCTGCATCCCAGAAGGAACGCCATGTCATCGCCCTCCCTCACCTTGCCGTCACCGGCCACTGCCCGGAACCGCCGCCTGCTGGAAACCCTCGGAGCGTTGGCCATCGCCGGCACGTACATCTACCTGGTGTTGAACCAGCCCGCGGACATCACCGGCGGCCCCGGCAGCGCGTCGGCCCTGATCGCCCTGTCCGGCTTCCTCGTGGGGGCCGTGCTGCTGATAATCGGCGTACTGCCCACACTGCCCGTGTCCACGCTGGTGCTGATTCCGGTGGCACTGGTCCTGAACATTGTCCTGGGCCAGTTTGTGGGCAGCACCTTGGTGCCGTTCTACCTCGACGCCATCGGCACCGTCCTGATCGCCGTCCTGGCCGGACCCGCCGCCGGAGCAGCCACGGGCGCCCTCAGCAGCATCGTCTGGTCCTTCTTCAACCCCACCGTCCTGCCGTTCGCCGCCGGTGCCGCCCTGATCGGCTTCCTGGCCGGCGTCGCCGCACGCCACGGCCTGTTCCGGCGCTTCTACCTGGCACCGGTGGCAGGGTTCCTGGCCGGCATCATCGGCGGTGTGGTCTCCGCTCCCGTTGCCGCATTCGTCTTCGGCGGCACCTCCGGCCTGGCTACCGGCGCCATCGTCAGCGCCTTCCGCTCCATGGGTGACACCCTCCTGGCGGCCATCACCAAGCAGGCCCTCATCTCGGACCCCATGGACAAGGCCATCGTCTTCACGTTGGTGGCCGTCCTGGTGTACGCCCTGCCGCGCCGCACCCGCCTGCAGTTCCCGTTTGTCCGGCGGTACCGCGTGCTTGCGGGAACAGCCGCCAACCAGTCGGTTGGCCAGACCGCCAGCCAGTCCGCCGGCCGGGACGCCTGACCCACCCCTGATGCGTCTTCACCCCCTGACGTCACTGGCGGCTGCCGGCAGCACGGCAGTCATCACGACGGCGGCTGCCAGCTGGCCGCTGTCCCTCACCGTGATCGCCGCGGCCGCGGGCTTGTCGGTAGCCGGGGGAGTGGCCCGCCGGATGCTGCCGGCGGTGGCGGTCATCCTGGTTCCGCTGGTCCTGTCACTGTTGGCCATGCACGGACTGTTCTTTCCGGAGGGCACCAAGGTCCTGGCGCAGTGGGGCCCGGCGCGCGTCACGGTTGAAGGACTCCAGTTTGCCCTCGAGCGGGGTGCACAGCTTTCCGCCGTGGTGACGGTACTCCTGCTGTGCTCCCTTACTGTAAGCGTTCCGGACCTGGTTGCTGCCCTGTCCACCCGCGGCTTCCACGCGCGGTTCGCGTTTGTTCTCGCGTCCACCCTGACGCTGCTGCCGGCCATCAGCTCACGGCTGGGACGGATCCGGCAGGCCCAGGAAGCGCGCGGCCTGGTGATCCGGCCTGGAATTGTCCGGCGCGCAGGCGCGTTCCGTTGGCAGGCGGTGCCCCTGGTGCTGTCCCTCGTGGAGGAAGCAGGCACCCGCGCGGCAGCCTTGCAGGCCCGCGGGTTCGGCAGTGCCGGGCCACGCACCAGCTACCGGGAAGTTCCAGACCCTCCGGCCCAACGGTGCGTACGTGTTGTTCTGCTGCTGGCTGCAGTGGCGGCCATCGCCGCCCGCCTCTGGCAGCCGACGGCGGGTGCTTAGTAGTGGCGCAAAGCTCACCTCCGGCCCTGGCGGCGAGAATTGAAAAATTTGTGTTCCCCGGCGAGCAGGAACCGGTTCTGGCGGGGCTTGACGTGGCCTTCGCCGCGGGGTCGTTGACAGCCGTGCTCGGCGGATCCGGCAGCGGCAAGTCAACACTGGGACGCCTGCTCGCCGGCTGGTTGCTGCCCGGCGACGGCGGGACACTCACGGGTTTTCTGGAGCTTGCCGGCACGCGGCTCCGGTTCACCGGAACAGCCGCCGATCCGCGGATCGATCCCGGGAGCTGGGGCCGCCAGGTGGGCTTTGTGCCGCAGGATCCCGCCGCCGCCCTGTCGACGGTCCGTGCCACGGTGGCCGAGGAGTTGGCGTTCGGGCTGGAAAACGCCGGGGTGGACCGCGAGGGGATGGCCGGCGCCGTCCGGCGCACGGCAGCACTGACCGGCCTGACCCGGCTGCTGGACCGGGATCCGGCCACGCTTTCCGGTGGCCAGCTGCGCCGCCTGGCCATCGGCTGCGCGGTCATTTCCCGCCCCGCGGTTCTCATCATGGACGAACCCTTCGCCTCCCTCGACACGGACGGAGCCGAAGACCTCGCTGCCCTGGTGCGGAACCTCGTCCACGACGGCACCGCCGTCGTGATCCTGAGCCAGCGGGCCGATGCCTTCCTGCACAACGCCGGTACCTGGCTGGTCCTTGCCGGCGGTACCGTGGCCGCGGCTGGCACGCCGGGAGAAATCGTGGCTGCCGGGGCGCTGGAACTGGCGGGCGTGGTTTGCCCCCGCCCGCACACAGGTCTCCGGCCGCTCGCAGAAGCCGGCTTTCCATCCGTCGTCGATGGTCCGCCGGCATTGGAACTGCGTGACGTCTCGTTCACATACCGGGGGACGCAGCGCAGAGGCTGGTTCAGGGCACAACCGGGCCCGCCTGCTGACCCGGTCCTGCACGGACTGAGCCTGGCCGTCAGCGCGGGCGAGATCCTGGCTGTGGCAGGTCCCAACGGCGCCGGAAAGACCACGCTCCTGAGGCACCTCAACGGCTTGCTCCAACCAACGGCAGGCAGCGTGCTGGTCAAGGGACGGAACATCGGCGGACAGCCCGCGGGACGCGTGGCCGCCGACGTCGGGCTCCTCTTCCAGCAGCCCAGGGACCAGCTGTTTGAGCGGACCGTGGAACGGGAAGTCCGCTTCGGCCTCGAGCGTGGGCAGCCGGCGGCTGACCAGGCGGTGCAGCAGGCCCTCGCCGCCGTTGGCCTGGAGCACCTTGCCGGACGGCACCCGGCCGAACTGCCCGCGTCCCAGCAGCGGCTTCTCGCCCTGGCCACAGTGCTGGCCCGGCGTCCCTCAGTCCTTGCACTGGACGAACCGACCGTTTCCCTGGACGGCCATGGACTGGCCGCGCTGGACCGGGTGGTGCGCAGCACGACGGCGGAGGGCACCGCCGTCGTGCTGGTCACCCACGACCTGGACTACGCCCGGTCCATCGCGCACCGGCTGGTGCGCATCGATGCCGGCCGCCTGCTACCCGCGGACTGATTCCGGGGTGGCTGCATCCGGGCTGACTGATTCGGAGGACTGACCCGTCAGGCCCGACGCGACGCCGGGCGCCAGGAACCGCCTGCCATTGACCCGTTCGGAGGCGCCAACACGGTCCAGGTACGGCGTGATGCCGCCCAGGAACATCGGCCAGCCAGCGCCGAGGATCATGCAGAGGTCGATGTCCTCAGGACCGGCCACTACGCCCTCATCCAGCATCAGCCCGATCTCCTCCGCGAGGGCGTCCTGCACACGGCGCAGCACGTCGTCCCCGGTGGACGGTGACGTGCCGAAGGACATCAGCGACAGGGTGGACTCCGGGATCTCCTGGGCGCCGTCGGCCTCCGCGGCGGCCCAGAGCGATTTCACGCCGTTCTCGATCAGTTTCTGCAGGTTCGTGGACACGGCAAAGCGGTCTCCGAAAGCGGCGTGCAGGGACTCCTGGACATGCTGGGCCACCGGCAGGCCCACCATGGCACCCAGCGTGAACGGCGTCATCGGCAGGCCCATGGGACGCAGCGCAGTGTCGGCCACCTCGGCAGGGGTGCCTTCGTCGAACGCGGCCGTCACTTCGCCCATCAGCCGCAGCAGGATCCTGTTGACTACAAAGGCCGGCGCATCCTTGACCAGCACAGCCGTCTTCTTCAGGCCCTTGGCCAGCTCAAAAGCGGTCGCCAGCACGGCGTCGTCGGTCTTGGGCGCGCGCACGATTTCGAGCAGCGGCATCACGGCCACCGGGTTGAAGAAGTGGAAGCCTACCAGCCGTTCGGGGTGTGCGAGGTCTTGTGCCATGGCCGTGACGGAAAGCGAGGACGTGTTGGTGGCGAGGATGCAGTCCGGCGAGACGATTGCCTCCACCTCGGCGAAGACCTGCTTCTTGACGTTCAGCTCTTCGAAGACGGCCTCGATGACGAAGTCGGCGTCCGCGAACGCTTCCTTGGAGACCGATCCCGTGACCAGCGCCCTGGTGCGGTTGGCTGCGTCCTGGCTGATCCGTTTCTTGCCGAGGAGCTTGTCCACCTCGGCATGGACGTAGCCCACGCCCTTGTCCACACGGGCCTGGTCGATGTCCGTCATCACCACGGGGACCTTGAGCTGGCGGGCGAACAAAAGGGCGAGCTGGCTGGCCATCAGGCCCGCACCCACGACGCCGATCTTGGTGACCGGACGGGCGAGCCTACGGTCCGGTGCGCCGGCCGGCCGCTTGGAACGCTTCTGGACCAGGTCAAGGAACGCGTAGACCGTGGCGCGGAACTCGTCGGTCTGCATCAGACCGGCGAGGGTTTCGCACTCGAGGGCGGCCGATTCGGCCTGGGACATGGTCCGGTTGGCGTCGAGGATGTCCAGGACCTTGGCCGGCGCAGGCGAGGCGTTGGAGGTCTTGGCCTCCACAAACGCCCGGCCGGCGGCAACGGCTGCGGACCAGCGCCCGGCAACGGCGGGATCAGTCGGGTCCACGGCGTTGGCCCGCTCCGGGACCTCGCCGGTGATGACCGTGGCCGCCCAGGCGAGGGACTGCTCCAGGAAGTCTGCCGGTTCGAACAGCGCGTCGGCGATACCAAGCTGGAAGGCCTGCGGCCCGTTGAGCGTCCGGTTGTTGCTGAGCGGGTTCTCGATCATCACCTTGACCGCGTTCTCGGGTCCGATCAGGCGCGGCAGGATGTAGACGCCGCCCCAGCCGGGGACCAGGCCGATGAAGGCCTCGGGAAGCGCCAGCGCACCGGCGCCGGTGGACACCGTGCGGTACGTGGACTGCAGGGCGATCTCCAGGCCGCCGCCCAGGGCAACGCCGTTGATGAACGCGAAGCTGGGAACGCCGAGGTTGGCCAGCGTGGCATAAACGTCATGCCCGAGCTGCGCCATCCACAGGCCATGATCCCGGTTCTCCAGCGACTTCACCGCGGACAGGTCGGCCCCGGCAACAAGGAAGTACGGTTTGCCGGTCACCCCCACGCCCACGATTTCGCCGCGGGCCGCACGCTCCTTCAGGCCCTCCAGGACCGTGCCAAGTTCCACGAGGGTATTGGGTCCCAGCGTGGTGGGCTTGGAGTGGTCCAGGCCGTTGTCCAGGGTGATCAGCGCAAAAACCCCGGGGCTCTGCTGGCCGGGGCCGGCAGGCAGCGTGATGTCCTGGACGTACGAGTGGGTCACGGTTTCGTCGGGGAAGAGCTCGGCAAGCTTGGAGAAATCGGCGGCGCTCATGCGGCGGCTCCTTCGGTGGTGGCTACTGAGTTTGCTTCGTGGACGACTGCTGCGACGGTGCCGCTGTAATCGGCGTGGTGCGGGTTTTCCCAGATGACGGTGGCGCCCATGCCCAAGCCTATGCACATGGTGGTGATCCCGTACCGGACCGAGGGATCTTCTTCGAACTGCCGCGCAAGCTGGTTCATCAGCCTGACCCCGGAGGACGCGAGGGGGTGGCCCACCGCGATGGCGCCGCCGTACCGGTTCACACGGGGATCGTCGTCGGAAATTCCAAAGTGGTCCAGGAAACTCAGGACCTGCACGGCAAAGGCTTCATTGATCTCGAAGAGTCCGATGTCCTCAATGCTGAGGCCGGCGTTTTTCAACGCCTTTTCGGTGGCGGGCACCGGTCCGATGCCCATAACCTCCGGTTCGACTCCGGCGTAGGCGTAGCTGACCAGCCGCATTTTGACCGGCAGGCCCAGTTCTGCGGCGGCTTCCGAGGAGGCCAGGACGGCGGCAGTTGCTCCGTCGTTCAGGCCGGCGGCGTTGCCTGCCGTCACGCGGCCGTGGGCGCGGAAGGGTGTCCGCAGGGCCGCAAGGTCCTCGAGCGTGGTGCCCGGGCGGGGCGGCTCATCGACGCTGTTCACCGTCCAGCCCTGTCCCGGCTTGAGGGTAGCGACCGGAACGAGATCCGGCTGGATCTGGCCCTTGGCGTAGGCGGCCTGGAGTTTGTCCTGCGAGGCAACCGCGTAGGCGTCGGTGCGCTGCTTGGTGATTGCGGGGAAACGGTCATGCAGGTTTTCGGCAGTGTTGCCCATGTTCAGGGCGGCGGGATCCACCAGGCGCTCGGACATAAAGCGCGGGTTCGGGTCGGCGCCGGATCCCATCGGGTGGTTGCCCATGTGCTCCACGCCGCCGGCGATCACGACGTCGTAGGCACCGAAGCCGATGCCGCTGGCCGTTGTGGTGACTGCGGTCATGGCGCCGGCGCACATGCGGTCGATGGCGAAGCCGGGGACGGTGCGGGGGAGCCCTGCCAGGAGGGCGGCTGTGCGGCCGAGCGTCAGGCCCTGGTCGCCGGTCTGGGTGGTGGCTGCGACAGCGACTTCATCGATCCGGGCCGCGGGCAGGGTGGGGTTGCGGCGCAGAAGTTCGCGGATGCACTTCACCATCAGGTCATCGGCGCGGGTTCCGGCGTAGATGCCTTTCTCGCCGGCCCGGCCGAAGGGTGTGCGGACGCCGTCAACAAAAACGACGTCGCGGACAGTTCGCGGGGATCCGCTGCTTCCGTGGTGGCTCACGTTTACTCCTCATCGAGACGTTGGCGCCGTCCGGAGGCCAAAGGGCAGCACTCGGCGGGACGGCAGTGCTCCCTATGTTACTCGTCAGTAACATAGTGTGCAAGGCTCGGTGAGGGGCGTTTACTCGGTGGCTGCGGTTGCCTTGGTTTCCTTGGCTGGCAGCGGTTGCGGGTTGAGGAACGCGTCCGTGAGAAGCGGTGCCACCACGCCGATCTGCCATTCGCGGGCACCGAGGGCGCGCAGCTCAGCGGCTACCGCTTCTTCGGTAATGCCCGACGGCGGACGCCACGCCACGCGGCGCAGGTAGTCCGGCGTCAGCAGGTTCTCCACGGGAAGGTTCAGTTCTTCCGCCTTCTCCTGCAGGAGCGGGCGGGCGGTCGACAGGCGTGCGGCGGCCTCGGGGTCGCGATCGGACCACACCCGCGGCGGCGGCGGTGCGTTGGTGGGGAGGTGCAGCGGCGGAAGGTCCTCAAGATCGCGGGCAGCGGCGATGCACCGGAGCCAGCGGGGTGCCTCACGCTGAGCCGCACGGCCGTGGAAGCCCTTGGTGCCGAGCAGCTGGGGAACGGTGGACGGCATGGCCTTGGCGGCGGACACCAGGGCGGAATCTGGGATCAGCCGTCCCGGCGCCACATCGCGCTTCTGCGCCAGGGAATCGCGCTCCAGCCACATTTCGCGGACCGCGGCCAGCTGGCGCCGGTCGCGGATCTGGTGCAGGCCCGACGTCTTGCGCCAGGGGTCAACCCGGGGAGGGGCGACTCCGGCGGCAAGGATCGCGGCAAATTCCTGCTCCGCGTATTCCAGCTTGCTGTCGGCCTGCAGCAGTTCGATGAGTTCCTCGCGCAGTTCGGTCAGAACTTCCACGTCCAGGGCGGCGTAGCGCAGCCACGGCTCGGGCAGCGGCCGGGTGGACCAGTCGGCGGCCGAATGTTCCTTCGCCAGGCCAAACCCGAGCAGCTGTTCGATGACGGCGGCCAGGCCAACGCGTGGCAGGCCGGCCAGCCGTGCGGCGAGCTCCGTGTCAAAGAGTTTGTCCGGCCACATGCCCAGCTCCAGCAGGCAGGGCAGGTCCTGGCTGGCTGCATGCAGGATCCATTCCACGCCCTGGAGCGCATCGTTGATGATGGACAGGTTCTCGAACGGTTCAGGGTCGATCAGCCAGGTACCGGAGCCTTCGCGCCGGATTTGCACCAGGAACGCGCGCTGGCCGTACCGGAATCCTGAGGCCCGTTCTGCATCAACCCCTGCGGGCCCTGTTCCGGCGGCGATGGCTGCCGCGCACCGTTCCAGCCCGGACTGCGTTTCGATAACCAGCGGCACGCCGTCGCGCGGTGCATCGAGGTCAATGACCACGGGGACCTGGCTGTCGAAGCCTTCCACCGTGATGTGGGGAGTGGTATCAGCAGCCGGAGCGCCGGCCGTGGTGTTTTCCGGAATATGAGGGGTCATGATGCCTTCAGTTTACCGACAAGGGGCAGTCCTAGTTCCGGCGCCGGCGCGGAAGGGCCGTGACGCCGTCGGGCAGAGGGGGGAGGCCGGCGAACGTGCAGACCATGTCTGACCACGCCTCCAGATGGGCAGTAACGTCCGAGGACTCCGGTGTCCAGGAGGCGCGCAGCTCGATATCGATCGATCCGGGCCGGTCCGAAAGTGTTCCAAAGCTCTCCGACAGGACGCGCGTGGCGGTCCCGCCGGCCGCCCGGTAGGGGGCCTTGTGGTTCTCCAGCGCCTCGACCAGCCAGGTCCAGGCGACGGTGCCCAGCATTTCGTCGTTGCCCATTTCAGGCTCAAGCTGGGCCCGGATGTAGGTGACAATCCGGAATTCGCCGTCCCAGACTGCTGAGCCTTCGGGGTCGTGCAGCAGGATGAAGCGGCCCGTGGCCAGCTCGGTGTCGTCGTCGTCCTCGGTGCCGGACGCCGCCGCCAGAGCCATGGCGGCGGGCCCGTGGACGGGCGTGGTGCCGCTGCCCGGTCCGGGCGCCATGACCTCGGCCCCGAGTGCCACGGCGAACGGCGCCAGGCGCGCCGGGGCGGGAATTTCCGCCAGGCGCAGTTCACTGCGGCATTGGGCCTTCCTGAGGGTTCCCAAGGCGTGGAGAAAATCCGGGGGAACCTGGGCTAGTGCGTTCACCTTCGCAGATTACGCAACAGCAGGGGGCGGGCAGTGCAGGCTCGCCGTCGGCCGGTCCATGCTATCCGGCTTCCGTGCCCGAATAGTGGGCCGCGAGTTCCCGTCGGATCGCGGCCACAAAGGCGTCGACGTCGTCCTCGCTGGTGTCGAAGGAGCACATCCAACGGACTTCGCGGGCGGCTTCATCCCAGTCGTAGAACCGGAAGGACTCCCGCAGCCGGTCAGCTATGCCGGCCGGCAGGACGGCGAACACGCCGTTGGACTCCGTCTTCTGTGTGGGCTCCACGCCCTCGATCGTGTCCACCGCGGCGCGGAGGCGGGCGGCCATGGCGTTGGCGTGCGACGCCGAACGGAGCCACAGGTCGCCTTCCAGCAGGGCGATGAACTGGGCGGACAGGAAGCGCATTTTCGAGGCCAGCTGCATGTTCATCTTGCGCAGGAACTTCAGGCCGTGGGCCGCTTCGGGGTTCAGGGCCACCACCACTTCGCCGTACAGCAGCCCGTTTTTGGTGCCGCCGAAGGAGAGGATGTCCACGCCGGCGTCGCGCGTGAAAGCCCGCAGCGGCACGTCCAGGTGCGCGGCCGCGTTGGCCAGCCGCGCGCCGTCCATGTGGAGCTTCATGCCCTTGGCGTGGGCATGATCGACAATAGCCCGGACCTCATCCGGGGTGTAGCAGGTGCCAAGCTCGGTGGTCTGCGTGATGGACACTGCCAGCGGCTGGGCCCGGTGTTCATCGCCCCAGCCCCACGCCTCGCGGTCAATCAGCTCCGGCGTCAGCTTGCCGTCCGGGGTGGGGACATGCAGGAGTTTGATCCCGCCGATCCGTTCCGGAGCGCCGTTTTCGTCCATGTTGATGTGCGCCGTCGAAGCGCACACCACAGCACCCCAGCGCGGGAGCAGCGACTGCAGGGACAGCACGTTGGCCCCCGTGCCGTTGAACACCGGGAAACATTCGATGCCCGCGCCGAAGTGATCCTCCATCAGCCCCTGCAGCCGTGCCGTGTAGTCGTCCTCGCCGTAGGACACCTGGTGGCCCTCGTTGGCTGCCGCGAGGGCGGCCAGGACCTCGGGGTGCACACCGGAGTAGTTGTCCGAGGCGAAACCGCGGATGGACGCGTCATGCAGCCGGGCGGCGGGATTTTCAAGCCGGGGGGCAGCATCTGCCGTAGTTGTCATTGCTTTGCTCACGTTCTCAGTCTAGGGAGGTCGGGTCCGGCCGGTCAGGGGCCAGTCTGGGGATTTGCGGTCAGGGGGTCAGGGGCAGGCGCCGGCCGTTCAGTTCGGCTGCCGGGCGGCTGAACAGTCCGACGACGACGGCGGCCAGGTCCTCGACGTCGGTGGCGCCGGGGTAAGTCCGTTCCGGGTGCGCCTTCCGGAGTTCGTCGTCCACCAGGGCTTTCACCACGAGGACGACGGCGGCGCCGCGCAAGGCGGCGCCCTCATCCGCAGCCGTGCGGGCCAGCCCTTCCGCCATCGCCAGTGTCCAGGTCTCGGCGGCAGCCTTTGCCGCCACGTAGCTGGCCGTCGCCGCCGTGGGCTTGTCCACCGCGGTGGAGGACACCATGGCAAACCGTCCGGTTCCGGCGGCGGCCAGGTCGCCGTAAAAGACCCGGGACACATTCCTGAGCGTGGTGATGGCGCCGCGCTCCAGGAAGTCCCAGTCGGCGTCGCTCTGGTCCGTGATACCCTGGGCGCCGCGCCAGCCGCCCACGAGGTGGATGACCCCGTCCATCAGACCTGCCGTGCCCGTCAGGGTCTTCCGGAGGGCCTGGACGTCAGCGAGATCCGCAAGATCGCACACCAGGGGAGTGACGCCGTCGCCCGCCTGCCTCGCAGCAGCGTGGATGCGCGTCCTGTCCGAGCCGACCGTGAACACCCGGAACCCCGCCTCGTGCAGTGCCCGGGCCACCGCGATCCCGGACGGTCCGCTGCCGCCGGTGACCAGGACGTTCAGCCCGAGGGCATTATCCGGAACAGGTACAACGCGCGGGGCGCCGGGTTCGCTCACAGCGCGGACGCTCCGGTGATGCCGGCGGTGGATTCGATGACTGGACGCATTTTCTTCTCCAAGGCTTCGTAGAACATGGACAGCGGAAATTCGTCGTCCAGCACCTGGTCGGTGAGGCCGCGGGGCGGACCGGCGACGGGAAGCGCGTCGGGGCCCTTGGCCCAGGCTGATGCGGGGTTGGGCGTGAGTGTGGCGGAGATCAGCTGGTATGCGGCAAGCCAGTGGGCCATTTTTGGCCGGTCAATGGAGCGCCAGTAGAGCTCGTCGATCGAGGCGCCGAGGGCGATCACCGCGTCCGCCACCTGGTCCCAGTCGATGCTGAGCCGGCTGTCGGTCCAGTGCAGGACGTGGTGCTGGTGCAGCCAGGCGAAGAGCAACTGTCCGCCGAGGCCGTCGTAGTTGCGCACCCGGTTGCCGGTGATCGCGAAGCGGAAGATCCGGTCGAAGATGATGGCGTACTGGACCAGTTTCGCGTGCCGGCGAGCTTCCGGCCCGGCGTCTTTGTCCTGTTCGATCCGGACGGATTCCCGGAAGGCTGTGAGGTCGCAACGGAGTTCTTCCAGCGAATACAGGAAATAGGGCATCCGCTGCTTGATCATGAACGGGTCAAAGGGCAGGTCGCCGCGCATGTGGGTCCGGTCATGGATCAGGTCCCACATCACAAACGTGGCCTCGGTCAGTTCCTGGTCGGCCAGGAGTTCCGCGGCGCCCGCGGGCAGGTCCAGGGAGGTGATGTCTGCGGCCGCGCGCAGGACCCGGCGGAACCGGGCAGCTTCACGGTCCGCAAAAATAGCGCCCCAGGTGAAGGTGGGTGTCGCCCGGACAGCAACGGTTTCGGGGAACAGCACCGCCGAGTTGGTGTTGTAGCCGTGGGTGAAGTCCAGGAACCGGATGGGCACAAAGAGCTTGTTGGAATAGTCCCCGGCCTCAAGGCCGGCCACAAAATCGGGCCAGATGACCTCGATCAGTACGGCCTCCACCAGCCGGCTGCTGCTTCCGTTCTGGGTGTACATGGGGAAGATGACAACATGCTGCAGGCCATCCTGGCGCAGCAGCTGGGGCTGGAACGCCAGCAGCGATGCGAGGAAGTCCGGGACGGCGAATCCAGCCGTGGCCCACGCCTGGAAATCAGCGACGACGGCGTCAAGGTAGGCCGCGTCGTGCGGGAACAGCGGTGCCAGTTCGGCAAGCGACTCCGTGATGGCGGCAACCTGCAGGGCTGCCTCGGCGTGATGGCCGGCATCAGGCACGGAGCCGTCCTGGACCTGCAGTGCCTGCAGAGATTCGGCGGCGCTCCTCAGGCGGAGCCAGGCGGGATTTTCGGCGGTGATCCTCGGAGGGGCCACGGTCACGGTGACGGTCATGGTGCGACTGCCTTTCTCATTGCTTGGGGCATCTACGGCGAGCGTAGCAAGCAACCAGAGTCTCTAACTCAAATCGAGCCTGAGCATAAGATACTCTCGGGCTCGAGGCGCCTCGTGGCTCCGCCAGATGTAGGCGGAGCCACGGCTGGCTGACTCAGGACTTCGTAGATTCGTCCCCCGCAGCGCCGCGCGGCACCAGTTTCAGGGACACCGAATTGATGCAGAAGCGCTGGTCCGTGGGCGTGCCGTAGCCCTCACCCTCAAATACGTGGCCCAGGTGTGAATCACAGTGCGCGCACCGTACCTCCACCCGCTTCATGCCGAGCGTCCGGTCGTGGATGTAACGGACGGTGCCTTCGGCGAGCGGTGCCCAGAAGGACGGCCAGCCACAATGCGAGTCGAATTTTTCGTTGCTCCGGAAGAGCTCGGTGCCACACGCACGGCATTGGTAGACACCCTCCGTATGGGTGTCGACGTACTCGCCGGTGAAGGGGCGCTCCGTGCCCGCCTGCCGCAGCACGTGGTACTCCTCCGGCGTGAGTTCCTGCCGCCACTCGGCGTCGGATTTCCGGTAGGCGGGTTCCGCAGCGACGGCGTCGGCGGCCGGACCGGGTACGGAATCCGTGGCCTTGTTCTCGAAGATGCTCTTACCAAAGATGCTCATAGTCAGCTCAACGCTCAGGAGTCGCCGATAAATCCCGAACCGGCATACAGGTGGAGCACGGGGAGCCCTAACTGGTCCTGGGCTTTGTTGGCCCAGTCCGTGTGGAACGTATCCGCAACGGCGTGAGGACGGGTGATCACCACTGCCTGGGCTGCGCCGAGTTCCTTGACCTTGGCAACGAGGCCATTGACGGCCCCGCCGTCCACTACCTCGCCCGTTACCCCTGCGCCCAGCCCCTCCAAGGCGGCAAGCGAGACGGCCAGCGTCTCTGCAGCCTCGGCCCGTTCAACGGTGGGATCCGGGGCGTGGGCGGTCAGTTCGCGGAACGCCTTAGCAACGTCCAGCAGGGAGAGATTCTCAAGGAAATCCACCAGCAGATGCCGTTCAGTGTTCCCTGGAACCAGCAGGACAAGGGGAGTGTCCTGCCCGTCCACCAGGCGTTCTATGTTGACGCGGTCGTCCGCGCCCAGGGGTTCTTCGGTCAGGATGACGATTGGATCGCTCATGGCATCAGCCTAGTCGTGCGCACCGGCGCCTGCATCCATTTGGGCCGCACGATGCGCGCGGTGTCATGAGCGCGGCGTCCCCGGGGCCGGCAGAATTCCGATGCCACGTGCCGGACGGAATATGGTCAACCCGTCTGCGGCAGTAAGAATGGTTCCATGGCACCTTCCACGCGCACCTCCACGTTGACGGCGGCAGTTCCGACCCAGGCCGACGGCCGTATGTCGCTGCGCGCCAAATGGGCGCTCGGCGGCGTCATTGGCGGCGGGGCCCTTGCCGGCCTGCTGGCCACAGGCTCCTCCGCGCTGGCGCTTTATTTCGCCCGGCGTGTGATCACCCCCGTCCGGCAGCGGACGGCGGACCAGGAAGTCCTCGCCGTGCTCCGGGAAGGAGGCGGCCGCCAGGTCATCCTGACAGCCACTCCGGAGACCACTGTGGAGGGCGTCTATGGGTTGTTTTTCGACGGCGGGAAGGGGCACGCGCGGATCGGGCGGATCGTTTCCTATTCGCCGGCGGACGGCACGGTCCTGCGCGAAGTGGAAGCCGTCTATGCCGGCGATCTTGATACGGCCCGCCGCGGATGGTGGAGCGGTGCGCTCTACCCGGATCCCGCTGCCGCCGGCTTTGCGGCGGAGGACGTGCAGATCGACGTCGACGGCGGCACAGCACCGGCGTGGCTGGTCCGGGCCGGCGGACCTGCCCGTACCTGGGCAGTCATGGTTCACGGCCGCGGGGCCACCCGCCAGGAGGCCCTCCGTGCCGTAGGCCCCGCCCTCGAACTCGGGCTCACCAGCCTGTTGGTCTCTTACCGCAATGACGGGTTGGCGCCGTCGGCCGAGGATGGCCGGTACGGCCTGGGATCCACGGAATGGCATGACGTGGAGGCGGCCATCGAGTTCGCCCTGGCCAACGGCGCCGAGGAAATTGTCCTCTTCGGCTGGTCCATGGGCGGCGCCATCTGCCTGCAGACGGCCGATCTGTCGCCTCACCGTCACCTGATCCGGGCCATGGTCCTGGATGCGCCTGTTATCAACTGGGTCAATGTGCTGGCCCACCATGCGCAGATCAACCGCATTCCGTCCCTTGTGGGCCGCTACGGGCAGCTGATGCTGGGCCACCCCGTGGGCCGCAGGCTCACCGGCCTGGCCGCACCCGTGGACCTCAAGGCGATGGACTGGGTGGCGCGCGCCGTCGAAGTCCGGACGCCCACCCTGATCATCCACAGCGTTGATGACGAGTACGTCCCCTATGAGCCCTCCGCCCTCCTGGGTGAGCGGAATCCGGACATGGTCACGTTCGAAACGTTCAATCACGCCAGGCACACCAAGGAATGGAATGTCGATCCCGAGCGCTGGGAGAACCTGATCAAGGCGTGGCTCCGGCCCCAGTTGGCTCCGCGGCTTAATCCCGGCCAGAACCGCTAAAGCGTGCGGGTGCCGATGGCGGCTGTCACCGCGGACGTCAGCCGGATGAGGTCGGCCGGCGCAAGCTCAACGTCCAGGCCGCGTTTGCCACCGGAAACCAGCATCGTTCCCAGATTGAGGGCGCTGCTGTCCACCACCGTGGGTGATGACTGGCGCTGGCCCAGCGGCGAGATCCCGCCCAGGACGTAGCCCGTGCGGCGTTCAGCAGCCGCAGGATCTGCCATCGAAGCCTTCTTGGCGCCCAGGGCGGCCGCGAATGCCTTCAGGTCAAGGTTTCCGCTGACCGGCACAACCCCCACGGCCGGCCGGCCCTCCACTTCCACCATGAGGGTTTTGAAGACCTTCTCCGGGGCGATGCCCAGAGCTTCGGCGGCTTCCGTGCCGTAGCTGGCCGCGGAAGGATCGTGGGCATACGGATGCAGCACAAAAGGAACGCCGGCTGCAGCCAGTGCGGCTGTGGCCGGCGTTCCGTTTGAAGAACTTTTGCGTCCCAAAGCGTTCAGTTTCCGGTCAGGTGATCAGGACACGGACCGGGACGTTGCGGCGACCTTGCGCTTGATCCGTCCCAGCATGGCGGTCATGCCGCGCATCCGCAGTGGCGTGATGGCCCGCGTCAGGCCCAGCAGCTCCGGCATATCGTCCGGCACCGCCAGGATTTCGGCGGCGCTGAGTCCGTCGAGCCCCTCGTGGAGCACACCGGCGAAACCCCGCGTGGTAGGGGCTTCCGGTGGTGCCTTGAAGTAGAGCCGAACGGCGTCGGCCGGGCCGGCGTCGTTCTTTTCCGTTTCAATGGTCAGGAACAGCGGCGACTGGCATTCCACCACCTGCTCCAGGAGCTCGGGGTGGTCCTTCAGCCGGTCAGGCAACTCCGGCAGTTCGCGCGAGAACTCAAGCAGCAACTGAAGCCGATCGGGTTCGGTCAGGGCCTGGAAGTCATCGACGATTTCCGCCAGCGCGGCGGGCAGGTCATGTGTAGTCATCTGTTCCAGTTTACGCCGGTACCGTGCCGCGTTCCGTGCCCTTGGCGATGGGAACCCGGACCGCGTTGCCCCACTCGGTCCAGGAGCCGTCGTAGTTCCGGACGGTATCAAAGCCCAGCAGGTACTTGAGGGCGAACCAGGTGTGGCTGGAACGCTCGCCGATGCGGCAGTAGGCCACCACGTCATCGCCCGCGGTCAGCCCGGCCTCGCCCAGGTAGAGAGCCTCGAGCTCTTCCCGGCTGCGGTACGTTCCGTCCGGCGCAGCGGCACGCGCCCAGGGAATGGATGCTGCCGTAGGAATGTGGCCGCCGCGGAGCGCACCTTCCTCCGGGTAGGCCGGCATGTGGGTCCGCTGGCCGGTGTATTCCTCGGGGGAGCGGACGTCAATGAGCGGCTTGCCGAAGTGTGCCAGCACATCTTCCTTGAAAGCGCGGATGGGGGCATCGTTGCGCTCCACCACCGGGTAGTCGCCGGGCGCCGGGGAGGTCCGCTCCGTGGTCAGGTCACGGCCTTCGGCGATCCACTTGTCCCGGCCGCCGTCGAGCAGCCGGACATCCTCGTGGCCGAACAGGGTAAAGACCCAGAGCGCATAGGCGGCCCACCAGTTGGACTTGTCCCCGTAGATGACCACCGTGGTGTCGCGGGAGATGCCCTTGGCAGCGGCCAGGGCGGAGAACGCCTCACCGTTGACGTAATCGCGGGTCACATCATCGTTAAGGTCCGTGTGCCAGTCGATTTTGACGGATCCGGGGATGTGGCCGGTCTCGTAAAGGAGGACGTCCTCGTCGGACTCGACCACCACCAGCTTTCCGTCCGCCAAGGCGCCGCTTTGGAGGGCGGCTGCGAGCCATTCGGTGGATACGAGACGCTCCGGGCTGGCGTAGGCGGCGAACTTCTCGTTCTGTTCAACTGCGTAGGACATGGTGATGGCCTTTCACTGAGACACACGGCGGATGCTGTAGAAGGAAAACCTGCGTCCCACACTAGCCACGGCCGGCCGCCCTGTCCGCCTCCTTGTTAACAGTGGGAAATATGGCCTTCGTCACGCCGGGGTCCTTGCCGGCGCCATCGCGGGGGAGGCTAGGGCCATTGCCGGTATTCTTTCTGGGGACAACCACCAGCAGAACGGACCACCTTGGTACAGATCGAACAGCTTGCCGCCCGAACACCGGCGGTTTCGGTGGATGAACTCCTCAAAGGTTTCTTTCCGTCCCCACGGTTCGGCCAGGTCTCCTTTGCCAGCTACCGGCCGGACCCGAACCAGCCGTCCCAGGCGGCGGCGGTCAAGGCGCTGGAAGGGTTCGCCGGGGGAGTTGGAGCCGGCGACGGAGACGGCCTGTTCAAGAAGTTCTTCACCAAGAAGGTCGCTACCAGGGCGGGGATCTACCTCGACGGAGGATTCGGCGTCGGCAAAACCCACCTGCTGGCCTCGCTGTGGCATGCCGCCCCGGGCCCCAAGGCCTTCGGCACGTTTGTGGAATACACCAACCTCGTGGGCGCCCTTTCCTTCCGCAAAACTGTTGAGGCACTGAGCCACTACAAGCTGGTGTGCATCGACGAATTTGAGCTGGATGATCCGGGTGACACCGTGCTGATGTCCCGTTTGATGCGTGAACTGGCCGACGCCGGCGTCAAGCTGGCTGCCACGTCCAACACCCTGCCGGGTTCGCTGGGCGACGGCCGCTTTGCCGCCGTCGACTTTGCCCGTGAAATCCAGGTCCTGGCGGACCAGTTCGACGTCATCAGGATCGACGGCGAGGACTTCCGCCACCGTGGGCTGCCCGCCGCCCCGGCACCGCTGAAGAACAGCCAGCTCGCCGCACAGATGAGGGCTGAGTTCGACGGCAAGACCGTGGCAGAGGACGAATTCAGTTCACTGATCGGCCACCTGGCCGGTGTCCACCCGAGCCGCTACCGGCAGCTTATCGACGGCATCGACGGCGTTGTGTGGCGCAACGTGGAGACCATCACCGAACAGGCCGTGGCGCTTCGGTTCGTTGTGTTGGCCGACCGCCTGTACGACAAGGATGTGCCCATCCTGGCCAGCGGCGTCCCCTTCGACAAGCTCTTCACGGACGAGATGATGCACGGCGGGTACACCAAGAAGTACTTCCGTGCTGTGTCCCGCCTGACTGCACTCGCCCGCGAGGGCCAGAACCACGAGCCGTCCTAGGCATCGGCCAGGGAAGCCGGACCGTCAGTTAAACGCCAAAGGCGCGGGTGCCACCTCCCGGCGGGACCCGCGCCCCCTTGACGTGCTAGGGCAGTGCCCTGGCCAAATCCTTGTTACGGAGCCTTGTCAACCGGCGGAACCGGGTTGACTGGCGGAGTCTGCTCGGTGGCAGGCGCTACGCCGGGTGTTCCGTCGTTCTTGTCAACGAGCTTGGAAGCGCCCTCCTGGACTTTGTCCACGTGACCGGCGTACTTACCGCCAGTCTTTGAGTCGACGAAATCGCCGGCTTTCGTGATGCCGTCCTTGATGGCCCGCTCGTTGCCGTGGATGAGACCCTGAGCCTTGCCCTTAAGATCGTCAATCAGTCCCACGAGCACCTCCCTTCAATCGCGGAGCCAGTTCGCTCCTCCGCAACCGATCCTAGCCCTGTCTGCCGGGCGTGCCAAGGTGCTGTGACAAATGTTGTAAAGTCCGTGCGGCGTATACGGGCAATAAAAAAGCAGCTCACGGGGAGCTGCTGTGTGTGTGGGCGATACTGGGATCGAACCAGTGACCTCTTCCGTGTCAGGGAAGCGCGCTACCGCTGCGCCAATCGCCCGGAACCGGAAGGCCGGCCATTTCGGATTTATTACTGGGGTAGAGAGCGGACGACGAGATTCGAACTCGCGACATCCACCTTGGCAAGGTGGTGCTCTACCAGCTGAGCTACGTCCGCGTATGAAGTACACCCTGGCCGGTGGCCAGACGTACTGCATGAAGCAAGTTTCCTTGCTTGGTGGGCGATACTGGGATCGAACCAGTGACCTCTTCCGTGTCAGGGAAGCGCGCTACCGCTGCGCCAATCGCCCATTTCGTCCGGCGTGAACCGGAATCCATGGTTTTCACCGAGGTGGGTACGGGATTCGAACCCGTGTGAACGGCTTTGCAGGCCGCTGCCTCGCCTCTCGGCCAACCCACCGTGTAAGCTCCGATTCCGAAAAACCTTAGCCGTGACAGTGTCCTGCGAGCGGACGACGAGATTCGAACTCGCGACATCCACCTTGGCAAGGTGGTGCTCTACCAGCTGAGCTACGTCCGCATTTGGGCCGCTGAATCCGTGCCGTTTCGGGCATTTCCTCGCGTTCCAACGAGTAAGAACTCTATAGGAGGTTCAGGGATTCTCCAAATCGCGAGCCCCTCGACCGTGGCAATGCCCCTGGATCCCTGCAATCTAGGGGATTTTTCTAATTACAGGCGTGTAATTCGAGCGGCGTCCCGTCTCGATTTCCATAAACCCCGCCCGGTCGGCTAGCATTCAAAGGCATCGGGGCGATTGGCGCAGTGGTAGCGCGCTTCGTTCACACCGAAGAGGTCACTGGTTCGAACCCAGTATCGCCCACCGAGGAATCTGGTCCGTTTCCGCTCAGCCGAGCGGAAGCGGACCTTTTTTGTGCCCGCCATTCTGTCAGCCCCTTGTGAAAGAGTCTTTGTATGACTGATCCACTCCTTGCCCACGCCACGGAATACGGCCGCATGTATGCGCGGTCCACCTCCGAACAGTTCTCCGTTCCGTCCATCACCACCGTCATCGGCCAGCAGCCGCACGGCCTGGACGGCTGGTTCGGTTACATGGGCGCCAACAGCCTGGCGAAGGATCCGTTGCTTGCCGATTGCCTGGGCAGCCCGGCGAAAATCCGGCAGGCCGTCAACCGGGCCTCAAAAGCAGCAGAACTGTACCGCGACGAGGCCGCCAAACGCGGCGACCGCGTCCATAATTACTGCGAGCAGGTTGCGCTCCGCGCCCTGGGCCGGCCCCACGCCATGAAGGAAACCCGCGAGGCGTTGGCGGCCAACGGCGAGGAAGGCTTTGCCCTGCGGTTCGATGAGTGGTGGGACCTCTACGGCGTAGAGCCCATCGCACCGGAAATTACCGTCTGGAACAAGTCAGTGGGCTACGCCGGGACGCTGGACCTTGTGGCCAAAATCAACGGCCGGATCTGCGTCATTGATTACAAGACCAAGGGCACCACGCGGGACGGCACCGTAAAGCCGCTGGACGACAAGGTGGTTATGCAACTGGTGGCCGGCATGAAGGCCGAAGAAAGCCTCGTGGATGCCGTGGCAGGGGAATGGGAGCCCTGGAAGTACGGTGAGAACCCGCTACTGCTGGCTGTGGCCATCGGCGAGACCGAAGTCCGTCCGGTCCGCGCCAACCCCGACGTCCTCAAGCACCACTGGTGGAAGTTCTGCGCCCTGCGCCGGGTCTGGGAACTGTCCGCCGATACGCTTGCCGCCGGGTCTGCGCTTCTTCCGGTGGCTCCGCCCGCGTCCGCGCACGTCCGCAGCGCCTAGCGGAGCACGGCTGCCCAGTCCCGGGGCTGGTTCCCCTGCGCCTAAACTGGATAGGTTCGCCAATAACGCCCACCGTGAGGAAAGACAGCACATGGCCATTCTGAATATCCGCATCATCGGTGATCCTGTGCTCCGCACAGTGGCCGATCCCGTGACGGAATTCGGTCCTGAGCTCGCCAAACTGGTTGCGGACATGACGGAAACCATGGAGGACGTGGATGGCGCCGGCCTCGCGGCCCCACAGATTGGCGTCAGCCAGCGGGTCTTCACCTACCGGATCGACGGCGTGGAGGGCCACATCATCAATCCGGTCCTGGAAAACAGCGAGGACTTCCAGGCGGACCAGGTTGAGGGTTGCCTGTCCATTCCTGGCCTGGCGTTCCCGGTCCGCCGCTTCCGCGCCACACGCGCCACCGGTGTTGACCTGAACGGGAATCCTGTCGCGGTGGAGGGAGAAGGCCTGCTGGCCCGTTGTTTCCAGCACGAGACGGACCACCTGGACGGCATCCTCTACACCGACAGGCTGGAAGGCGAGGACCGGAAAACGGCCCTGCGTTCCATCCGCAATGCCAATTACGACGCCATCACGGAACGCACGACGACGAAGCGCGCCAAGACGGTCGGGTCCAGTTTCGGGGGCTCGAGCGTTGGGGGCGCGAGCTCTGGTGGGGCCAGCTTCGGCGGCGGCGCAACCACATGAGGGTACTTTTTGCCGGCACCCCCGCCGTGGCCGTCCCGTCCCTTGATGCCCTCGTTGAGGCCGGCTTTGAGATCGTTGCCGTCCTGACCCGTCCCGACGCGCCGATAGGGCGCAAACGGGTGCTGACGCCGTCGCCCGTTGCAGCCCGCGCCGCCGAGCTGGGAATTGACATCATCCACGCCACCCGCGTGGACGAGGCCGTGACGGCGAAAATCGCCGCGACCAAGCCGGACGTGGCCGCCATCGTGGCCTACGGCGGCCTGATTCCGCGCCCCGCCCTTGATGTCCCCCCGCATGGTTGGATCAACCTGCACTTTTCCCTGCTTCCCGCATGGCGTGGCGCTGCCCCCGTGCAGCGGGCCGTGATGGCCGGCGACGACGTTACCGGGGCAGTCACCTTCCTGTTGGAAGAAGGGTTGGACACCGGTCCGGTCTTCGGAACGCTGACCGAGGGCGTTGGCCCGGAGGACACCGCCGGAGCGCTGCTGGAGCGGCTGTCCCACAGCGGGGCCGT
This sequence comes from Pseudarthrobacter arbutini, assembly GCF_054510915.1. Taxonomy (NCBI): domain Bacteria; kingdom Bacillati; phylum Actinomycetota; class Actinomycetes; order Micrococcales; family Micrococcaceae; genus Pseudarthrobacter; species Pseudarthrobacter arbutini. Next base: position 177,877 of record NZ_JBTNDQ010000005.1, read on the forward strand.
GCTCCTTGCCCAGACGCTGTCCGCCGTTGAAGCCGGGAGGGCAGCTGCACAGCCGCAGGTCGGCGACGTTTCACTGGCCCCCAAGCTGACCATCGATGACGGCCGGCTCGACTGGAAGCAGCCCGCCCTGGCGATCGGCAGGCGCGCCCGCGGCGTAACTCCAGAGCCCGGCGCCTGGACCACCCTGGACGGACAGCGCGTCAAACTCGAACCTGTCCGGCTCCGGCCAGGCGACACTGACCTGCAACCCGGCGCGGTATTCCTCGACGGCAAGAGCGTCCTGGTGGGCACCGGATCCCACGCCGTGGAGCTGACGAGGATCCAGCCTTCGGGCAAAAAGATGATGGCCGCCGCTGACTGGGCGCGTGGCATGGCAACACTGGAAAGCGTGGTCTTCGAATGAGCGAATCCGGCGGTAATGCAGGCGGCACGGGCGGCAGCGGAAGCGGCGCCCCGGGCGGCGGACGCGGCAACAGCGGACGGGGCAAGGGCGGGCCGCGGGATTCCAGCCAGCGCAACGCCCAGGGCCGCGAACGCAACCGCCCCTCCCAGCGGAGCTTCACCGAAAACGCTCCTGCGCAGCGGACCCGCCGGGCGGACCCCGCGCGGCTTGTGGCTTTTGAAGTCCTGCGCGCGGTAGCCGCCGAGGACGCCTACGCCAACCTAGTGCTCCCGTCCCGCATCCGCCATCACGGCCTGGACAAGCGCGACGCCGGCTTCGCCACCGAGCTCAGCTACGGGGCCCTGCGTGGCCAGGGCACGTACGATGCCATCCTGGCGCGCTGCGTTGACCGGCCGCTGGACCAGCTTGACCCTGCCATTCTCGACGCCCTGCGGATCGGCACCCATCAGCTGCTGGCCATGCGCGTCCCGGCCCATGCCGCCCTGGATCAGACGGTTGGCCTGGCCCGCGCCGTCATCGGCGCCGGACCCTCCGCCCTGATCAACGCAGTATTGCGGAAAGTCACGGCGCACACCCTGGAGGAGTGGCTTGAGATCCTCGTTGCCGGTGAAAGCGACGAAACCACCATCGCGTCCCTCCGGTACGCCCACCCCGAATGGATTGTTCGGGCCATGCGCCAGTCGTTGGTGGCCCATGGACGGTCAGCCGCCGAAATCAACGACCTGCTGGAAGCCGATAACGCGGCTCCGGTGGTCAACCTCGTGGCCCTGCCAGGCCTGGGCAGCCTGGATGAAGCTCTGGAGGGCGGGGCAACCCCCGGTGAACTAGTGGAAGGCTCGGCGCTCTCCAGCGGCGGAGACCTGGGCCGCCTCGCCTCCATCCGGGAAGGTAGCACGCGCGTCCAGGATGTCGGCTCCCAACTGGTGGCCCGCGCCATGGCGGCAGTGGACCTCGATCCCACCGGAAGCCCTGGAGCAGAACGCCGGCACGAAACCTGGCTGGACCTGTGCGCCGGCCCCGGCGGCAAGGCCGCCCTGCTGGGCGCACTGGCCAACGCCCAGGGTGCCACGCTGCTCGCGAATGAACCGGCCCCGCACCGTGCCAAACTCGTCAGCCAGGCCCTGTCCGCCGTGCCCCGGGACGTCTGGCGCGTCCGGACCGGCGACGGCCGTGACGTGGGCACTGAGCAGCCGGAATCCTTTGACCGGGTCCTGGTGGATGTCCCCTGCAGCGGGCTTGGTGCGCTGCGACGGAGGCCGGAGTCCCGCTGGCGCCGCACGCCCAAGGACCTCGCTGACCTGGGGCCGCTGCAGCGTGCCCTGCTGAAATCGGCGCTGGATGCCGTCCGCCCCGGCGGAGTGGTTGCTTACGTCACCTGTTCACCCCACCCGGCCGAAACCACAGCAGTGGTCAGTGATGCCCTCCGGAAGCGGGATGACCTGGAGCTGCTGGACGCCGGTGCTGTGCTGGACAGCGTGAGCCTGACCGGGAACCTGGGCGCAGGCCACGATTCCACGGCGCAACTCTGGCCGCACATCCACAGCACCGATGCCATGTTCCTGGCCCTCATCCGGAAGAAAGCCTGACCCGTGAAAGGTTCCCCCATGCCGCAGTGCTGCATCAACCCCAGCATCCTGTCCGCCGACTTCGTCAACCTCGAAGCCGAACTGCAGCGCATCAGCAACGCTGACGCCGTGCACGTGGACGTTATGGACAATCACTTTGTCCCCAACCTCACCTTGGGCTTGCCCGTGGTCCAGCGGATCCAGGCGGTCAGCCCCGTCCCGCTGGACGCCCACCTGATGATCTCCGACGCCGATCGCTGGGCGCCGGGGTTCGCCGACGCGGGGCTGGCCTCAGTGACCTTCCACGCCGAGGCCTCCATTGCCCCGGTCAAACTGGCCCGCGAACTGAGGGCCCGGGGCTCCAAGGCCGGCATGGCGCTGCGCCCTGCGACGGCTGTGGAACCGTACCTGGACATGCTTGAGGAACTGGACATGCTCCTGATCATGACCGTGGAGCCGGGCTTCGGCGGCCAGGCGTTCCTGGACTTCACTCTGCCCAAGATCCGCAAGGCCCGGGCAGCCATTGACGGCTCCGGAATCAATGTCGCCCTCCAGGTGGACGGTGGCATTACCGAGGAAACCATTCTGCGGGCGGCCGAAGCAGGTGCCAACGTCTTTGTGGCGGGTTCGGCTGTCTACGGCGCGGAGGACCCTGCAGCAGCCATCGGACGGCTCCGCGAAGCCGGCAGCATCAAGTTACGTGCTGCGTCCGCGGAATAGTCTGGGCCACCTTGTGGTTATGGCAGAATAGCAACACACAATACGTGCTCCGGGGTCGGTGTAAGTCCGAACCGGCGGTGATAGTCCGCGACCCGCGAGCCGGCGCTTTCCCCCTTCAGGGAAGGAACCGGCGGACGGTTGAACTGGTGAAATTCCGGTACCGACAGTTAAAGTCTGGATGAGAGAAGCACGTACAGCTGTATCTGTGGCGCCCTATGCGCTGCGGCCTTCTGCTGTCGTATACCCCCGGAGCCATCGCGGTTCTAGAGGGAAGGAACGACAACACACATGAACCCCTTGCGATGGCTCTTTGAAGCCAGGATTTCCCATGCTCCGGGAACCGAAGCCACCGAACCGGTGGCCGCCCCATGAACCGGATTGAAATTGTGACGGCTTTCAGTGCCGCCGTAACCGCCGCCATGGACGCCGCGCTGGAAGCAGCCCTGCAGGGCCCGCGCGGAGCGAATCCGCTGGTGGGCGCCGTCGTGATCGATGCGGCCGGCCGCCAGTTGGTGACCGGCTACCACCGCGGCGCCGGCACACCCCACGCGGAAGCCGATGCGATCACCCAGGCTGAGGCCGCCGGGCTGGACCTGAGCGGCTGCACGATGGTGATCACGCTGGAACCCTGTGACCACAGCGGTCGCACGGGGCCCTGCACCCAGGCGATCATTCGTGCCGGAATCACGGACGTGGTCTACGCCGTCGACGACCCGCATGACCCTGCGGCGGGCGGCGCGGCCACCCTCCGGAGGGCCGGGGTGCAGGTCCGCAGCGGGCTCGCTGCCGGCGAGTCGTTCGAATTGAACCGTCAGTGGTTCCTGGGAGTGGCCGCACAACGCCCGTTCGTGACGCTGCACATCGCCCAGACCCTGGACAGCCGGATCGCCGCTGAGGATGGCACGAGCCAGTGGATCTCCTCGCCCGAGTCCCTCGCTGACAACCACGGGCTCAGGCGGCGGATCGATGCCATTCTGGTGGGCACCCAGACCGTGCTGGTGGACAACCCACGGCTGACTGCCCGCGACGCGTCCGGAGCGACAGCCGGCAAACAGCCGCTGCGGGCCGTGATGGGCCTGCGGGACATCCCGGCCGACGCCGCCGTCCGCGGTGACGACGGGAACGTGCTCCACCTGCCCACGCGGGATCCGCGGGAGGCGCTCTCGCTCCTCTACGCGGAAGGAATCCGCCACGTCATGGTGGAAGGCGGCTCACGCATCCTCAGCTCATTCCTGGCCGCCGGCCTTGTGGACGAACTCATTGTCTACCTTGCCCCCACCCTGCTGGGCTCCGGTACTCCCGCCCTCAACGGACTGGGAATCACCACCCTCGCGGATGCCCGGCACTGGGACTGGGACCCCTCCGACGGCGGCGCCGTCCTGACCCTGGGCCGGGACCTGAGGCTGCACCTCCGTCCAGAACCAACCGAAGCTTTTGAACCACACCTATCCCGCACTGCCGCGGAACCAGCCATGGGAGGCTACTGATGTTTACCGGAATTATTGCCGAACAGGGACAGGTTCTGTCCGTGGAGCGGGACGGCGATGCCAGCGCAACGCTCCGCTTGCGGGCGCCCGGCACCACCGAAGGGCTCGGACTGGGCGGGTCCATTGCCGTCAACGGGGTCTGCCTGACGGCCACCGCCATCGAGGGCAAAGAGTTCAGCGTTGATGTGATGGGCGAAACCCTCGTCCGCAGCACCATCGGCGAACTTGCCGCCGGTGACTCGGTGAACCTTGAGCGCTGCGTCCCCGCCGGCGGCCGGTTGGACGGCCACGTCGTCCAGGGCCACGTCGACGGCGTCGGGCAGCTGCTGGAGCGCGAAGCGCTCGGCAACTGGGAACGCCTCCGGTTCGGTGTGCCAGCCAACCTCGCCCGCTACATCGCGGAAAAGGGCTCCATAGCGATCGACGGCGTCTCGCTCACCGTCACGGCGGTCAGCCCCGCCGCGGAGCCGGAGCCCTGGTTCGAAGTGGGGCTGATCCCCACCACCTTGGCCGAGACCGGTCTGGGGACCAAGGTGACCGGCAGCAGGGTCAACCTGGAAGTGGACGTGCTCGCGAAATACACCGAACGGCTGCTGGCCTTCAGCACCGGCGGAACCACCGGGGGCGAACGATGAACGCTGCCGTTCGGCTGGACCCGGCCGCGGACGCCGGCCCGGTGCCTAGCGCAACCTTCGGACTTGACCCTGTCGAAGATGCCATCCGCGCCATGGCTGCCGGCCGGCCCGTGCTGGTGGTGGACAACGAGGACCGCGAAAACGAAGGCGACATCATCTTTGCCGCACAGCATGCCACCCCTGCCCTCATGGGATGGACCATCCGCTACAGTTCCGGCGTCATCTGCGTCCCCCTGAGCGGGGAACGCGCCGATGCCCTGGCACTGCCGCCCATGGTGGCAGTGAACCAGGACGCGAAGGGTACGGCGTACACCGTTTCCTGCGATGCGGCCGTGGGTGTCAGCACCGGAATCTCCGCCACGGACCGGGCCCTCACGGCCCGCGTCCTTGCCGACCCCGGCTCCGGACCGGCGGCCGTGACCCGGCCCGGGCATATTTTCCCGCTCCGGGCAGTTAACGGAGGAGTGCGTGAACGCCCCGGCCATACCGAAGCGGCCGTGGACCTCTGCCGGCTCGCCGGACTGGAGCCGGTGGGCGTGATCGCCGAGGTTGTGTACGACGACGGTGAAATGATGCGGCTCGACGGGCTGCGGGGATTCGCCGCTGAACACGGGTGCCCCCTGATCTCGATTGAGGATCTGGTGGCCTACCTTGAAGCAGGAGCCGGGACACCCGCCGACAGTGACACCGGGCCGGACGCCCGGGCGGAGTAGAGGAGTAATGATGACGGCTTCCGGAGTATCGGACAACAGCCACCAGAACGGCCACCACCGGGGGACGGCCGGCAATGGCCGGGCCCACCACCCCGTGAGCGGCGGTCCCATTGTGCAGCTGCCCACGGCATTTGGCGATTTCGTTACCCAGGCGTGGACAGACCTGGTCACGGGCGCCGAGCACCTGGCGGTGAGCTCACCCAACCCGCCCAGGGAGGGCGTTGCTCCGCTGGTCAGGCTGCATTCCGAGTGCCTGACCGGCGACGTCTTCGGCTCCTACCGTTGTGACTGCGGCGAACAGCTGGCCTATGCCCTGGAGCTGATCAACGAGTTCGGCGGCACGCTGCTCTACCTGCGCGGGCAGGAAGGCCGGGGGATCGGCCTGGCCAACAAGATCAAGGCCTATGCCCTCCAGGAAGCTGGCTTTGACACCGTGGAGGCCAACGAGCAGCTGGGTCTGCCGGTGGACGCCCGTTGCTACAAGGCGGCCGCCCAGATCCTGGCCGAGATGGGCCTCCACGAGGTCCGGCTCCTGAGCAACAACCCGGACAAAAAGAACAGGCTCGCCAAAGCCGGTGTGAAGGTGGTGGAAATGGTGCCCACCGAGGTGCCGTCCCGTGACCAGAACATCCGCTACCTGCAGACCAAAAAGGACCGCATGGAGCACCGGCTGACGCTGGACACACACGTTGTCACGGTGCCCAGCGGCGCTGTCGACGATTTCGACCACGACCAAAACTGAACGGACAGATTCACGCATGAGCGGACACGGCGCACCAGATATTGACCTCACCACCCTCAATCCGGCGGAAACGTCGCAGCTGCGGCTGGCCATTGTGGCAGCCAGCTGGCACACCCAGATCATGGACGGACTCCTGGACGGTGCGCTGCGCGCCGCCAGGGACGCGGGCATCAGTGAACCCACCGTACTGCGCGTTCCGGGCGCCTTCGAGCTTCCCGTCGCTGCCGCGCGGCTGGCACCGCACTTTGACGCAGTGGTGGCCCTCGGCGTCGTGATCCGTGGCGGCACGCCGCACTTTGAATACGTCTGCCAGGCGGCGACGTCGGGACTTACCGATGTCAGTGTCTCCACCGGCGTGCCGGTGGGCTTCGGCGTGCTGACCTGCGATACGGAGCAGCAGGGACTGGACCGCGCGGGCCTGCCGGGCTCCAGCGAAGACAAGGGCCATGAAGCGGTGACGGCAGCCCTGGTCACCGCAGTCCTCCTCAAGCAGTACACGTAGCAGCAGGTAGTTGGCAGCGGGCTGCCGGGGCGCGGTGTGTGTTCGCTCACATCGCGCCCGTCATGCAGCGGCCCGAAAGGCGCCCCCGGGCCGGCAGCAAGTAGGCTGTAGGGCGTGAAGAATTTCGAGACGCTGTTCGCTGAACTGAGTGAGAAGGCAGCCACCCGCCCGGCAGGCTCCCGCACCGTCGCTGAATTGGAGTCCGGAGTCCACGGCATTGGCAAGAAAGTCGTGGAGGAAGCAGCCGAAGTGTGGATGGCCGCTGAGTACGAATCCGATGAGGCCACGGCCGAGGAAATCTCCCAGCTGCTCTACCACGTGCAGGTTCTGATGCTCGCTAAAGGCCTGACCCTGGAAGACGTCTACAAGCATCTGTAGCCACTGCTGCACGCGGCGGTCAACAACTGCCTGCCCGTGCCCTGCGTGGCCCGTTTGCCTGATCCACAGACCTCCCAACCAAGAAGGACCCCCATGCTGCGAGTAGCCGTCCCCAACAAAGGCTCCCTGTCCGAAGCCGCCTCCGCCATGCTGTCCGAGGCGGGCTACCGCCAACGCCGCGACACCCGCGAGCTGGTCATGATGGACCCGGACAACGACATTGAGTTCTTCTTCCTCCGCCCGCGCGACATCGCTGTGTATGTCGGACGCGGAACCCTCGACGTCGGCATCACCGGCCGCGATCTGCTGCTGGACGCCGAGGTGGAAGCCGAGGAACTGCTGCCCCTGGGCTTCGCTGCGTCCACGTTCCGCTTCGCCGGACCGGTGGGCGACTTCGCCACAGCAGAAGAGCTTGAAGGAAAACGCCTCGCCACCAGCTACGACGGACTGCTCCGCGGCTACCTCGCCGAGCGGGGCATCAACGCCAAGGTGGTCCGGCTCGACGGCGCCGTGGAGTCTTCAGTACGCCTCGGCGTAGCTGACGCCATCGCCGACGTCGTGGAAACGGGCAACACCCTCAAGGCCGCTGGGATGGAAATCTTCGGCGAGCCGATCCTCAAATCGGAAGCGGTCCTGATCCGCCGCACCGGCGAAGGCGGAGCCGCGAACGGCACCGCCAAGGAGATTGAAGTCCTGATCCGCCGCTTGCAGGGCGTCCTCGTGGCACGCCAATACGTGCTCATGGACTACGACATCCGCAAGGAACTCGTGGAACAGGCCGCCGCGCTGACTCCCGGCCTGGAATCACCCACCGTCTCACCGCTGCGCGACTCCGACTGGGTGGCCGTCCGGTCCATGGTTCCGAAGAAGGAAACCAACCGGATCATGGATGAGCTCTACGACCTCGGCGCCCGCGCCATCCTGGTCAGCAGCATCCACGCCTGCCGTATCTGAGCGTCCCGCCCGGTTCACGCCGCGCCGCAGAACCCACCCGAGAATTCCAGGAGTCCCCATGGCTGTAGCTGTACGAGTCATCCCCTGCCTCGACGTCGACGCCGGGCGCGTTGTGAAGGGCATCAACTTCGAGGGGCTCCGCGACGCGGGTGACCCGGTGGAGCTGGCGCACCGCTACGACAATGCGGGCGCCGACGAGCTGACGTTCCTCGATGTCACGGCGTCCTCGGGCAACCGCGAGACCACATTCGACGTGGTCCGCCGCACGGCCGAGGAAGTCTTCATCCCGCTGACCGTGGGCGGCGGTGTCCGCGGTGTTGCCGAGGTGGACAAGCTCCTGCGTTTCGGCGCGGACAAGGCTTCCATCAACACGGCCGCCGTTGCCCGGCCGGGCGTTATCAACGAAATCAGCCGGCATTTCGGTTCGCAGGTGCTGGTCCTGTCCGTGGACGCCCGTCGGACCCGCCCCGGGTCCCAGCCCACGCCGTCGGGCTTTGAAGTCACCACCCATGGCGGCCGTACGGGTACCGGGATCGATGCCATCGCGTGGGCCAGGGAAGCCGCCGACCGCGGCATCGGCGAAATCCTGCTCAACTCCATCGACGCCGACGGCACCAAGGACGGCTTCGACCTGGAACTGATCCGCCTGGTCCGGGCCGCGGTGAAAGTGCCGATCATCGCCTCAGGCGGTGCCGGGGAACCTGCCCACTTCCCGCCGGCCGTCGCCGCCGGTGCGGACGCCGTGCTGGCAGCCTCGATCTTCCACTGGGGCCCGGACAACATGATGTCCCAGGTCAAGCAGGCCATCCGCGAAGCAGGCTTCGAAGTCCGTTAACCCCCACCCGACTCAGCAACGCGGGGTCACTTCTTGCCCGGTAAACGATGGTTATTGGGCCGGAGGTGACCTCGCGTTGCTTCGTTAGAGGCCGACTTCAGCCGACTGGAGCAGGGCAACGGCGTCGGGCTGGCCTTCGAACGTGACCAGGGCGTGGCGGGTCCGGCCGTGGGCGTGCATCAGCAGCTCGCCCGGCTCACCAACGATCGCCACCGAAACCGGTGCCCGCTTGGCTACGTGCCGCGGCCCGGACGGGCGCACCAGCACAATGCCAAGGTCGACGCCACGGTAAAGGATGGCTGCCCGTTTGATCAGTTCGTCCCAGAGGGCGTCCGAGTAGGCCTCGTCGAGGGCGCGCGGCGCCCAGCGGTCCACAGCCCGGCGGATGTCCTCGGTGTGGACGAAATATTCGATCAGGTTGGAGCTCTCGTCCAAGGCCTTGATGTTCATGGGGGACAGCGCCGGCGGGCCACCACGGAAGGTGTTCACGAGGCCGGTGTAGTCGTCAGCGGTTTTCAGCTTCGCCGCGAGCTTGGCGGTGGCCTTGTCCGAAGCCTTGGACAGGCGCTTGATGATGAGGCCAAGCCCTACGGCAGCCTTGCGTTCGCGAAGGTAAAGGTGCGCGGCAAGGTCCCTGGTGCGCCAGCCTCTGCAGAGGGTGGGGGCATCAGGGCCGGCCGCCAGCAGGGTTTCGGCCAGGACTTCTCGGGACGGTTCGACGAAATGCATCACTTGTGAAACTAGCACGAGAGCAGCGAAGTTGGGCAGCAGAACCGCCAGCCGATAGGTGCCCTTGTTCACACACTGTTTGTATGCCCGTTGGTGCATATTCGGAGGCCGCTGATGAGGCACTAGACTTGGTCTGATGTCTGAGCAGCCCGCCTCCGCCCCCGTAATTGTCGCGGCCCCCGCCACAAGCCCGCTTCCTTCTGCCGTCGCGGCCGCACTGAAGCGTGACGGCGCCGGGCTGGTTGCCGCGGTGGTCCAGCAGTTCGACACCCACGAAGTGCTGATGCTGGGCTGGATGGACGATGAAGCCCTGCACCGCACCATGACCAGCGGCCGGGTCACCTTCTACTCCCGCTCCCGCCAGGAATACTGGCGCAAGGGGGACACCTCCGGCCACGTCCAGTGGGTCAAATCGGTTGCCCTGGACTGCGACGGCGATGCCCTCCTGATCCGCGTGGACCAGGTCGGCGCGGCGTGCCACACCGGCACCCGGACCTGCTTCGAGGGCAGGGACCTGGAAGTCCAGACCGGCGAGGCAGTCTGACCCACGGCCCGGGGCGGATGACCTGCCCCCAGGCGAACACTTTTGGCAGCATAGGACTGGCGCCGTTCCACACCCGGCGACATTTCACCAGGCGACACACAAGAACAGGCGGCGAAGCATAGCCATGCAGGACCTTGGAATCATCAGCCCGGGCCTCGAGGAGTTCCGCGAACTCGCCGGCAGCAGCCGGGTCATCCCCGTCACGCTCAAGGTGCTGGCGGACGCGGAGACCCCTATCGGCCTCTACCGGAAGCTGGCCCAGGGCCAGCCCGGCACGTTCCTGATGGAGTCTGCGGCGGTGGGCGGCACGTGGTCGCGGTACTCCTTTATTGGCGCGAAGTCCCGGGCAACCCTGACCACCAAGGACGGCCAGGCGCACTGGCTGGGCCAGCCCCCTGCCGGCGTGCCCCTGGACGGCAACCCCGTGGACGCCATCCGCGACACCATCGAGGCACTGCGGACCAGCAGGTTTGACGGACTGCCGCCGTTCACCTCCGGCCTCGTCGGCTTCCTGGGCTGGGAGACTGTCCGCCACTGGGAACGGCTGACCAGCCCGCCGGAGGATGACCTCCACCTGCCCGAGATGGCGCTGAACCTGGTCACGGACATGGCCGTGCACGACAACCATGACGGCACCGTGCTGCTGATCGCCAATGCCATCAACTTCGATGGCAGCTCCGACCGTGTGGACGAGGCCTGGGAAGATGCCGTGGCACGGGTCAAGGCCCTCCTCACCCAGATCAGCACGCCCGTGGCCCAGCCGGTTTCCGTACTGGAGCCCGCCGCCCTGGATTTCGCCTCCAGCGTCGAGGAACGGTGGGACGAACCCTCCTACCTGGCCGCGCTGGATCGCGGCAAGGAAGCCATTGTGGACGGCGAAGTGTTCCAGGTGGTGATTTCACGCCGCTTCGAAATGGAGTGCGGCGCCTCGCCCCTTGACGTGTACCGCGTCCTGCGCAACACCAACCCCAGCCCGTACATGTACATCTTCAGCCTCGAGGACGCCGACGGCCGGGAGTACTCGATCGTAGGGTCCTCACCCGAGGCCCTGGTGACGGTGACCGGTGAAGAAGTCATCACCCACCCCATCGCCGGTTCACGGCCCCGAGGCAAAACGGTGGAGGGAGACAAGGCCCTCGCCGAGGAGCTGCTGGCCGACCAGAAGGAACGCGCCGAACACCTGATGCTCGTGGACCTCTCCCGCAACGATCTGTCCAAGGTCTGCGTGGCGGGAACCGTGGACGTCACGCAGTTCATGGAGGTGGAGCGGTTCAGCCACATCATGCACCTGGTCTCCACCGTGGTGGGCAAGCTGTCCCCGGACGCCAACGCCTACGACGTCCTGAAAGCGACCTTCCCCGCGGGCACCCTGTCCGGTGCCCCGAAGCCCCGGGCTCTGCGCCTGCTGGACGAGCTTGAACCGCACCGCCGCGGCATCTACGGCGGCGTGGTGGGTTACCTCGACTTCGCCGGCGACATGGACATGGCCATTGCCATCCGCTCGGCCCTTCTCCGCGAAGGACGCGCCTACGTCCAGGCCGGCGGAGGCATCGTGGCGGATTCCGTGAACCCCACAGAAGCCCTGGAGACCGTGAACAAGGCGGCCGCTCCGCTCCGGGCCGTGCACACCGCCGGATCGCTGCACAACATTGCGGCGGAATCGCTCCCCGGCAGCTCTCACACCAGCGACGCCGGCACCGCCGAGGAAAGCCAGGGCGCCGAATGACGCCGGCCTGGGCCAGGAAATCCACACTGGTACTGCTGATCGCCGTCCTTGCGCTGGCCGTTTTCGGCGCCACCACCCAGACCTGGATCACCGTCAGCCTGGACGCCAACCAGGTGGGCCAGGCCGCGGGGGACCAGAACACCCTGCCGGTCCAGGGCAGCAAGGCCGCCACCGCGGTGACGGCACTGGCCGTCGTGGCCCTGGCGGGCGGACTGGCAGCATCCATCGCAGGAAAGTTCGCGCGGTGGGTCATCACCGCCCTCATCATGTTGGCCTCCGTCGGCATCATTGCCGCGGCCGCCACGGTGCTGGCTGACCCGCTGGGCGCCGCGCAGGGCTCCATCGCCGCTGCCACCGGGGTCACCGGCGGGAACGCGGAAGCGGCTGTTACCGCCTTCCCGGTCCTCGCCGTCGTCGCCGGTGCCCTGCTGGCGCTGGCCGCGTTGCTGATCATCCCCGCTGGCCGGCACTGGAAGTCGCGGACCAAATATGACGCAGCCACATACGGGGGGCCCGCCGGCAGTACGGCGGCCGCCACCGGTCCCGTGGACGAGATCGACAGCTGGGACCGGCTCTCGCGCGGCGACGATCCCACCTGAACCCCCGCTCGCAGCCAAACGCGAGCAGCCCGCTGGAACCTGAGCCACGTCTGCCGATAGGCAGGTCACGGCCAAAAAATGGCAGAATGTAAGCAGTATTCATCCCGAGGAGATTCACATGAGCAAAGCACCCGCTTCCGTATCGAAATCAGGCACCCGGACCGTTGCCCCCGGCGTCGTTGACCACAGCCAGGAACTTGGCCACGGCAACAGCCCCGCGGCCTGGACCTGCGTGATCGTTATGCTGGTCGGCGCCCTCATCGCGTCCATCGCCTTTGTCATCGCCAACACCCCCATCTTCATCGCCGGCGCAGCCGTGATGGTCCTCGGCCTGATTCTTGGCTACATCATGCGCAAGGCGGGCTACGGCGTCGAAGGCAGCAAGCTGAAGAGCTCCGGCCACTGATGGCGACTGTTCTCGACGACATCAATGCCGGTGTCTGGGAGGATATGGAGGCCAGGAAGCGTCTCGTTTCGCTGGCGGACCTGAAGGACCTGGCGGCGGCCGCGGCACCCGCCCGGGACGCCTGGTCGGCCCTCGGCGGCACCGCGGTGCAGCGGGACCAGCTGAAGGTCATCGCGGAAATCAAGCGGCGCAGCCCGTCCAAGGGCGACCTCGCCAGCATCGTGGATCCGGCAGCGCTAGCAGAGCAGTACGCCGACGGCGGCGCAGCCGTGATCAGCGTCCTCACCGAACAGCGGCGCTTCAACGGCTCCCTTGCGGACCTGGACGCCGTCCGTGCCCGCGTGGACGTTCCGCTGCTCCGCAAGGATTTCACTCTCGATGAGTACCAGATCTGGGAGGCCCGCGCCCACGGCGCGGACCTGATCCTGCTCATCGTGGCGTCGCTCTCCGACAGCCAACTCCGGGAGTTCAGCGCCCTCAGCCGCGAACTCGGCATGAACGTGCTCGTGGAGACACACACGGAAGAGGAAATCGAACGTGCAGTGGCGGCTGAGGCGCGCATCATCGGCGTTAACGTGCGCAACCTGAAGACGCTCGACGTCGACCGTTCAGTTTTCGCCTCCCTCGCCGGACTGATTCCGGCCGAAGCGCTGGTCATCGCCGAATCCGGTGTCCGCGGCGTGGACGACGTGACGCATTACGCCGCCAACGGCGCCAACGCCATCCTGGTGGGGGAGGCCCTCGTCAGCGACGCAACGCCGCGTGACCGGATCGCCGAATTCACGGCGGCCGGCGCTGCCGCCATCGCCGCCCGGGCCTAGTCCGGGCACCCGCCGGGTCTGGCGCCGGCGGCACAACACTTCCGAACGACCAACTTGAACAGGACGGGACTGATGGCTGAATCCTCAGAAAACGCTGACAACAACGCTGCGGACGCTTTCCTGCAGGGCGGCTCGCTGAAGCACGCCCCGGGGCCATACTTCGGCGGCTACGGCGGGCGTTGGATGCCTGAATCGCTGATCGCCGCCCTGGACGAGCTCGAAGACACCTTTGAAAAGGCCAAGGCAGATCCCGAATTCCTGGCCCAGCTCTCCGATCTGAACAAGAACTACTCCGGCCGTCCCTCGCTGCTGACCGAAGCCAAGCGGTTCTCCGAGCACGCCGGCGGCGCCCGGATTTTCCTCAAGCGCGAGGACCTCAACCACACCGGATCCCACAAGATCAACAACGTCCTGGGCCAGGCCCTGCTGGCCAAGCGCATGGGGAAAACCCGCGTCATCGCCGAGACCGGCGCCGGGCAGCACGGCGTTGCCAGCGCCACCGCTGCCGCGCTCCTCGGCCTGGAATGCGTTGTCTACATGGGCGCCGAAGACTGCCGCCGGCAGGCACTGAATGTCGCCCGGATGCAGCTGCTCGGCGCCACCGTGGTGCCCGTGGTGAATGGTTCCCAGACCCTCAAGGACGCCATCAACGACGCCCTCCGGGACTGGGTCAGCAACGTCGACAACACCCACTACCTGCTGGGCACCGCCGCCGGGGCGCACCCGTTCCCAGCCATGGTCCGCTTCTTCCACGAGGTCATCGGCGAGGAAGCCCGCGCCCAGATCCTGGAGCAGACCGGCAAACTGCCCGACGCCGTCTGCGCCTGCATCGGCGGCGGTTCCAACGCGATCGGCATCTTCCACGGATTCCTGGATGATCCGTCCGTGAAGATCTACGGTTTTGAAGCCGGCGGCGACGGCGTGGACACCGGCCGGCACGCAGCCACCATCACCCTCGGCAAGCCCGGCGTCCTGCACGGCGCACGCTCCTACCTCATGCAGGACGACGATGGGCAGACCATCGAGTCGCACTCGATTTCCGCAGGCCTGGACTACCCGGGCGTTGGCCCGGAACACGCCTACCTGGCCGATATCGGCCGCGTCACCTATGAGCCCATCACCGACAGCGAAGCAATGGATGCGTTCAAGCTGCTCTGCCGGACGGAGGGGATCATCCCCGCCATCGAATCCTCACATGCCCTCGCGGGTGCCATCAAGGTCGGGAAGCGCCTCACCGAAGGCAGTGCCGACCCGTCCGAAACTGTGGTCATTGTGAACCTTTCCGGCCGCGGCGACAAGGACGTGGAAACTGCCGCGGAATGGTTCGACATGCTCGACGAGGAGGGCAAGGTCAAGGGCACCAACCTGTCCACCCGCAAGCCCAAGGGCCCTGCCGACAGGGCGGAAACTGAAGCCGTTCCCGCCACAGCCGCTCCTGCCGGCAGCGCCGCGGACAACAACGAGGACCAGAACTGATGACTGAACAGACGGCCAGCAAGTCCGCCGCCGCCATCGACCGTGCACGGGACGCCGGGCGCTCAGCGCTCGTGTGCTACCTGCCTGCCGGGTACCCGGACGTCCAGGCCACTATCGACGCCGGCATCGCCATGGCGAAGAACGGTGCCGACCTGATCGAAATCGGCATTCCCTACTCGGATCCGGTCATGGACGGCCCGGTCATCCAGGCCGCTACCACCGAGGCGATCGCCAACGGATTCCGGGTCGAGAGCGTCTTTGACGTTGTCGCCGGCATCACGGCAGCCACCGACGTCGCCGTGCTGGTGATGACCTACTGGAACCCCGTGGTCCGGATGGGTGTGGACGAGTTCTCGCGCCGGCTGGCCGAAGCCGGGGGAGCAGGGCTCATCACGCCCGACCTCATCCCGGACGAAGCATCGGAATGGTTCGCCGCCTCGGACAAGTACGGACTGGACCGCGTGTTCCTCGTGGCGCCGTCCTCCACCCCGGAGCGCCTGGCCATGACGGTCAAGGCAAGCCGCGGCTTTGTGTACGCCGTCTCCATCATGGGCGTGACGGGGACCCGCCAGGCCGTCAGCAGCAGCGCGGAGAAGCTCGTGGCCGACACGCACGCCGCCGGCGCCGAACGCGTCTGTGTGGGACTCGGTGTCTCCAACGCCAGCCACGTCCGCGAGATCGCAGCATACGCAGACGGTGTCATCGTTGGCACCGCGCTTGTTGCCGCCATCCGTGACGGGGGAGTCCCCGCCGTCGCCGACCTCACCCGGGACCTGAGCGCCGGACTCGTCAGGGAAGAAGCCTAAACACCATGCAGATCCTCCTTCAGGCCGCCGCCCTGGTGCCGGCCAGCATCCCCAGCCCGGACTGGTCCGGCTTCGACATCCCGCTGCCGTGGGGGACTCTGCGGATCCACGCCTATGCCCTGTGCATCCTCGCCGGGATCATCGTGGGCCTGTGGCTCACGTCCGTCAGGTGGGCCCGCCGCGGCGCGCCCGAAGGCAGCGTCTGGGACATCGTCATCTGGGCGATTCCCTTCGGCATCATCGGCGGCCGGCTCTACCACGTGGTTTCGTCCCCGGACGCCTACTTCGGGCCCGGCTTCGACGGGACCGGGGACCTGTGGCTCATCCCGCAGATCCAGCGTGGCGGACTGGGCATCTGGGGTGCCGTGGTTCTGGGCGTCCTGGGCGCCTGGATCGGCTGCCGCCGGTCCGGTGTGAAACTCACCGCCTTCCTGGACGCCGCGGCGCCCGGACTGCTGCTGGCGCAGGCCGTTGGCCGCTGGGGTAACTACTTCAACCAGGAGCTCTTCGGCGGGCCCACCACCCTCCCGTGGGGCCTGCAGATTGATGCGGACAACCCCAACTTCCCGGCCGGCATGCCGGTGGATACGCTCTTCCACCCCACGTTCCTGTATGAGTCACTCTGGAACATCGCCGGCGTGCTCATCCTGCTGGCCCTGGACCGCCGATTCCACTTCCGCCGCGCCCGGCTCTTCTGGCTCTACGCCATGTATTACACGCTGGGCCGGGTCTGGATCGAAGCAATGCGGATCGACGACGCCGAACAGATCAACCTGTTCGGGATCACCACCAGGCTCAACGTCTGGACCAGCATCTTTGTCTTTGTGGCAGCACTCATCGTGTTCGTCCTCCTGGGGTTGAAGGGCCGCCCGGAACCGGACACTCCCTTCCTGGCGGGCCGCGAGCCGGCAGCAGTCGAGGACGTGGACGCTGCGGGGGAAGAAAAGGCACCGGTCCGCGATGCGGACTCTTCTGTCTCGGATAGTGAATCGCGTGATAATCTCCCAAATAACCAAAATGGTGCCCGGATCCCTTCCACCCCAACGGAAGAGGAACCGGCAGTCCGGGACGGCGACAAGCCCGTACCGGAGTCGCCGGTAACCGGAAGTTCCCGCCACAAGGCAACGGAATCCGCGCCGGAGGCTGGCACGAACAAGTAGGACGCCAGCACGGCAGGGTAGCAGAGTCAACACTCGGAGCGCCCACACACCACAGCGTCGTGGCAACAGGGCCCATCCGGCCAGCAGACAGCAGCTGGCCGGTCAAGTCCGGGTCACGGGCCTGCGTAACTCTTCGTTCAGCAGGCCGGTCTGGCCTACAATTTCCAGTAAATAACACTTTGTTGTGCCCATCACATCGGCGCTTACAAGGCGGGCCAACGGTGTCCCTTCCATACGCACGATCTCGAGGAAGGACGTCTTCAATGACCCATCTTCATAGCCCACGTTGGTCCGAAAAAATAGGATCGCAGGGCCCCGTCTCCCCGTTCAAGCGCTTTGCCGCGCTGCCCGAGGCCCGGGGTCTGTACAACCCAGAGAACGAAAAAGACGCCTGTGGCCTGGCGATCATCGCCACGCTCCGCGGTGAGCCCGGCTACGACATTGTCGACGCCGCGCTGACCGCGCTCCGCAACCTGGAGCACCGCGGTGCCGTGGGTGCCGACGAGGGAACCGGTGACGGTGCCGGCCTGCTGATGCAGATCCCGGACGAGTTCTTCCGCGCCGTCACAGAATTCGAACTCCCCGCACCGGGCCAGTTTGTTGCCGGTACCGCCTTCCTCCCTGCCGAGCAGCGCGAAGCCGACGCCGCCAAGGCCGGCATTGAAGGCCTTGCCGCCGATGAAGGCCTGACCGTCCTCGGCTGGCGCGAAGTGCCCATCGTCGCAGACCTCGTGGGCGCCATGGCCCGCGCCTGCATGCCGTACTTCTCACAGCCCTTCCTTGCCTCGGCAACCGGCGAGGAACTGGACCGCAACGAGCTGGACTCACGTGCCTGGCGGATCCGCAAGCGTGCCCAGAACAAGTTCGGCGTGTACTTCCCGTCGCTGTCCTCGCGCACCATCGTCTACAAGGGCATGCTCACCACGGCCCAGCTGGAGCCGTTCTACCCCGATCTCTCGGACAAGCGTTTCAAGACCAAGCTGGCGATCGTCCACTCGCGCTTCTCCACCAACACGTTCCCGTCCTGGCCGCTGGCCCAGCCGTTCCGCACCATTGCCCACAACGGTGAAATCAACACCGTCAAGGGCAACCGGAACTGGATGCGCGCCCGCCAGTCCCAGCTCGCCAACCCGCTGCTGGGTGACTCCCCGGAAGAGCTGTACCCCATCTGCACCCCCGGTGCGTCAGACTCCGCGTCCTTCGACGAAGTCGCCGAGCTGCTCTGGCTCTCCGGCCGCCCCATCACGCACTCGATCATGATGATGATCCCCGAGGCCTGGGAAAACCACGCCACCATGGATCCGGCACGGCGGGCGTTCTACGAATACCACTCCCTGCTCATGGAACCGTGGGACGGCCCCGCGGCCGTCTCCTTCACCGACGGCAACCTCGTGGGCGCCACCCTGGACCGCAACGGCCTGCGCCCCGGACGCTACTGGATCACCGAAGACGGGCTGATCATCTTCGCCTCCGAGGTGGGCGTGATCGACGTCGAACCCTCCAAGGTGGTCAAGAAGGGCCGGGTTTCCCCGGGCAAAATGTTCCTCGTGGACACCGACGCCGGCCGCATCATCGACGACGAAGAGGTCAAGGCCGAGGTCGCTGCGGCGAACCCCTGGGCCGAGTGGGTCAAGGACAACCTGATTGACCTCAAGGACCTCCCCGAGCGCGAGCACGTGGTCCACACCGCCGCGTCCGTCAACATCCGCCAGCGGACCTTCGGCTACACCACCGAAGAGCTCAAGATCCTGCTCGGCCCGATGGCCCGCACCGGCGCCGAACCGCTGGGTGCCATGGGTTCGGACACCCCGATCGCAGTGCTGTCAAAGCGTCCCCGGCTGCTCTTCGACTACTTCGTGCAGTCCTTCGCGCAGGTCACGAACCCGCCGCTGGATGCCATCCGGGAAGAGCTGGTCACGTCGCTGACCTGCGCCATCGGCCCGAACGGCAACCTGCTGGACACCAAGCAGGTGCGCCAGCCCCAGGTCATGCTGCCGTTCCCGGTGATCAACAACGACCAGCTCGCCAAGATCGCCAACATTGAAACGCCCGACGGCGACCGTGTCGCCATGAAGGTCCGTGGGCTCTACCGCCCCGAAGGCGGCGAGAACGCCCTGCGTGCCCGGCTCACCGAGATCTGCGAGCAGGTGTCCGGCGCGATCAACCGCGGCGTGCAGTACGTTGTGCTGTCCGACCGTGACTCGAACGCGCAATGGGCCCCGATTCCTTCGCTGCTCCTGGTCAGCGCCGTGCACCATCACCTGCTGCGCAGCGCCAACCGCACCAAAACTGCCCTGGTGGTCGAGGCCGGCGACGTCCGCGAGACGCACCACGTGGCTGTCCTGATCGGCTACGGTGCCTCCGCCGTGAACCCGTACCTGGCCATGGAATCCGTGGAACAGCTCATCACCGCAGGTGACGTTGTTGGGGTCACCCCGCAGGACGGTGTCTACAACCTGATCAAGGGCCTCGGCAAGGGCGTCCTGAAGATCATGTCCAAGATGGGCATCTCCACCGTTGCGTCCTACACCGGCGCGCAGACGTTCGAGGCCCTGGGCCTCGGACAGGAGTTGGTGGACGAGTTCTTCGCCGGCACGCATTCCCAGCTGGGCGGTGTGGGCCTGGACGTCATTGCCGCCGAAGTTTCGGCGCGGCACCAGATGGCCTACCCCGAAGGCGGCATCGAACTGCCGCACCGCCCGCTCCTGGGCGGCGGCGAGTACCAGTGGCGCCGCGACGGCGAGCCTCACCTGTTCAACCCGGAGACCGTCTTCCGGCTCCAGCACGCCACGCGTGAGCGCCGTTATGACATTTTCAAGGCGTACACCAAGGGCGTGGATGACCAGTCCGAGAACCTGATGACCCTGCGCGGGCTGCTCAAGTTCAAGAACGACCGTCCTGCGGTTCCGTTGGAGGAAGTGGAGCCTGTCTCCAGCGTCGTGAAGCGTTTCTCCACCGGCGCCATGAGCTACGGGTCGATCTCCAAGGAAGCCCACGAGACCCTCGCGATCGCCATGAACCAGTTGGGCGGCAAGTCCAACACCGGTGAAGGCGGTGAGGACGTGGACCGCCTGCTGGACCCGAAGCGCCGCTCTGCCGTCAAGCAAATCGCGTCGGGGCGGTTCGGCGTCACCAGCCTGTACCTGACCAACGCCGATGACATCCAGATCAAGATGGCCCAGGGTGCCAAGCCCGGCGAGGGCGGCCAACTGATGGCGCAGAAGGTGTACCCCTGGGTTGCCCGGACGCGACACTCGACGCCCGGCGTCGGCCTGATTTCGCCGCCCCCGCACCACGACATCTACTCCATCGAGGACCTTGCGCAGCTCATCTACGATGCGAAGCGCGCCAACCCCTCGGCCCGTGTGCACGTCAAACTCGTCTCCGAAGTGGGGATCGGCACTGTGGCGTCGGGTGTCACCAAAGCGAAGGCCGACGTCGTACTGGTCTCCGGCCACGACGGCGGAACCGGCGCGTCCCCGCTTAACTCGCTCAAGCACGCGGGTGTGCCGTGGGAGCTCGGGCTCGCCGAGACGCAGCAGACGCTGATGCTCAACGGCCTGCGCGACCGTGTGGTGGTCCAGGTGGACGGCCAGCTCAAGACCGGCCGCGACGTTGTTATCGCCGCGCTGCTCGGCGGCGAGGAATTCGGCTTCGCCACCGCACCTCTGGTGGTGGAAGGCTGCATCATGATGCGCGTCTGCCACCTGGACACCTGCCCGGTGGGCGTCGCAACGCAGAACCCCGAACTGCGGGCCCGCTTCACCGGCAAGCCCGAATTTGTGGTCAACTTCTTCGAATTCCTGGCCGAGGAAGTCCGCGAGATCCTTGCGGAACTCGGCTTCCGGAGCATCGAAGAGGCGATCGGCCACGCCGAAGTCCTGGATGCCCGCGAAGCGATCAACCACTGGAAGGCCGACGGCCTGGACCTGGACCCGATCCTGCACGGGCTCGAGTTCGACGACGACGCTCCGCTGCGCAACATGACCTCGCAGAACCACGAGCTGGACAAGCACTTTGACCAGCGGCTGATCACCATGGCCACGGAGGCGCTGACTGACCGCAGCCCGGTGAAGATCGCGGTGGACGTGATCAACACGGACCGCTCCGTGGGCACCATGCTGGGCCACACGGTGACCAAGACGTTCAGCACGGACGTCCTGGCGCCGGACACCATCGACATCACCCTGACCGGTACCGCGGGACAGTCGCTGGGCGCCTTCCTGCCCGCCGGTATCACGCTGCGCCTCTTTGGTGACTCGAACGACTACGTGGGCAAGGGCCTTTCCGGCGGGCGGATCATCGTCCGGCCGGACCGCACCAACGTGTTCAAGGCCGAAAGCAACGTCATTGCCGGCAACGTGATCGGCTACGGCGCCACCAGTGGCGAGATGTTCCTGCGCGGCCAGGTGGGCGAACGTTTCATGGTCCGTAACTCCGGAGCCACCGCTGTTGTTGAAGGCATCGGCGACCACGGCTGCGAGTACATGACCGGCGGGCAGACGCTGATCATCGGCCGCACCGGACGCAACTTTGGCGCCGGCATGTCCGGCGGAACCGCCTACGTGCTGGACCTGCAGACCACGCAGGTCAACAAGGACGCCCTGCAGTCCGGCGAACTCCAGCTCGTTGGACTCGACGCCGAAGACCGGGACATCGTCCACGGCCTGCTGGTGAAGCACGTCGAGGAAACGGAATCGCTGCATGCTGCCCGGTTGCTGGAGAACTTCGACGACACCGCTGCCCGCATTACCAAAGTGCTGCCGCGCGATTACGCGGCAGTCCTGCAAACCCGGCTGGACGCCATCGAAGAGGGCCTTGACCCTGATGGCGAAGAAGTATGGGCTCGAATCCTGGAGGTGACCGGTGGCTGATCCACGCGGATTTCTTAAAGTACGCCAGCGTGAAACCCAGCCGCGCCGCCCCGTTCCGGTCCGCATCATGGACTGGAAGGAAGTCTATGAGGCCCAGGAAAAGGGTGTCCTGAAGGCCCAGGCCGGCCGCTGCATGGACTGCGGCGTGCCGTTCTGCCACCAGGGCTGCCCGCTGGGCAACCTCATCCCCGAATGGAACGACCTCACGTGGCGGGACAAGGGCGAGGAAGCGATTGAGCGGCTGCACGCCACCAACAACTTCCCCGAGTGGACCGGCCGGCTTTGCCCGGCACCGTGTGAGGCGTCCTGTGTGCTGGGAATCAACCAGCCCGCAGTCACCATCAAGCAGGTTGAAGTCTCCATCATCGACGAAGCGTTCGAAAACGGCTGGGTCAACCCGCTGCCTCCGACGCGCCTGACCGGAAAGACCGTTGCCGTCGTCGGCTCCGGCCCGGCAGGCCTGGCCGTGGCGCAGCAGCTGACCCGGGTGGGCCACACCGTCGCGGTGTACGAACGTGACGACAAGATCGGCGGCCTTCTCCGCTACGGCATCCCCGACTTCAAGATGGAGAAGGAGCAGGTGGACCGCCGCGTTGAGCAGATGAAGGCGGAAGGCACCCGCTTCCGCACCGGCGTCGCTGTGGGCACCGACGTGACGTGGGAGCAGCTGCGACGCCGCTACGACGCCGTCGTGGTTGCCACCGGCGCCACCGTCCCGAGGGACCTGCCCATCCCGGGCCGCGACTTTGAAGGCGTGCACTTTGCCATGGATTACCTGGTGCCGGCCAACCGCGTTGTCGCGGGGGAGACGGTGGAGAACCAGATCCATGCCAAGGGCAAGCATGTGGTGATCCTGGGCGGCGGCGATACCGGTGCTGACTGCCTCGGTACGGCGCACCGCCATGGAGCCGCGTCAGTGACCACGCTGGCCATCGGCAAGCAGCCGCCGGCCGAACGTGCCGGGCACCAGCCCTGGCCCACGTTCCCCACCCTCTTCGAAATGGCCAGCGCCCATGAGGAAGGCGGCGAACGCACTTACCTCGCCTCCACCGTGGAGTTTGTCGGCGAGAACGGCAAGCTGACCGGCGTCAAGGTGGCCGAAACGGAATTCGTTGACGGCAAGCGGCTTCCCAAAGCCGGCACCGAACGGATCATCCCTGCGGACCTGGTCTTCCTGTCGCTGGGCTTCACCGGAGCCGAGCCTGCGGGCATCACCGAGCAGGTCAGCGCCGACTTCGACGGGCGCGGCAACGTGTCCCGCGACGGGTACTACATGACCAACACGGAGGGCATCTTCGTGGCCGGTGACGCCGGCCGCGGTCAGTCGCTCATTGTATGGGCCATCGCTGAGGGCCGGGCCTGTGCGGCCGCCGTGGACAAGTTCCTCATGGGCAGCACCATCCTGCCGGCGCCAGTGGCTCCGACGGACCGGGCCATCGCGGTTCTCTGACAACGGTCAGTTCGCCGCGGATTCACCTCCACAACAACTTAACCAATGCAGGACACTACTAGGGTAGGTATATGAGACGCGCTAAGATTGTGGCCACTTTTGGCCCGGCAATTGCCAGCTTTGAGAACACCCTCGCGGTGTTGGAAGCCGGTGTAGATGTTGCCCGGATGAACATGAGTCACGGTGACTACTCCGTGCACGACAGCACCTACGAGAATGTCCGCAAGGCAGCAGCCCAGCTGAGCAAGCCTGTGGCAATCATGGCTGACCTGCAGGGGCCCAAGATCCGTCTTGGCCGCTTTGTGGACGGCCCCCATGTCCTGGCCGAGGGTGACATCTTCACGATCACCACCGAAGACGTTCCGGGCACCAAGGAGATCTGCTCCACCACGCTGAAGAGCCTCACCGAGGATGTCAACGTGGGTGATGCCCTGCTGATCGACGACGGCAAGGTTGCCCTGCGGGCGATCGAGGTCGACGACGTCAAGGTCGTCACGGAGGTAACCGTCGGCGGGACGGTGTCCAACAACAAGGGCATCAACCTTCCCGGCGTTGCGGTCAACGTCCCGGCGCTGAGCGAAAAGGACGAGGACGATCTCCGCTGGGCCATGCGCCGCGGCGTAGACATGGTTGCACTGTCGTTCGTTCGCGACGCCTCCGACATCACCCGCGTGCACGAGATCATGGACGAGGAAGGCCGCCGTGTGCCGGTCATCGCCAAGATCGAAAAGCCGCAGGCAGTGGACCAGCTGCACGAAATCATCGACGCCTTCGACGCCATCATGGTGGCCCGTGGCGACCTCGGTGTGGAACTTCCGCTCGAGGAAGTGCCGATCGTGCAGAAGCGCGCCATCGAACTGGCACGCCGCTGGGCGAAGCCGGTCATCGTGGCCACGCAGGTCCTCGAATCCATGATCGACAACCCGCGCCCCACCCGTGCGGAGGCCTCCGACTGCGCCAACGCCGTTCTCGACGGTGCAGACGCCGTTATGCTCTCCGGCGAGACCAGCGTGGGTAAGTACCCGATCGAGACCGTCAAGGTCATGGCAAGGATCATTGAATCCACCGAGGTCCACGGCCTGGAACGCGTTCCGCCGCTGGGCACCAAGCCCAAGACCCGTGGTGGCGCCATCACCCGCGCCGCCGTCGAAATCGCCGACCAGCTGGATGCAAAGTACATCTGTACATTCACCCAGTCCGGCGACTCCGCGCGCCGCCTGTCGCGGCTGCGTCCTATCAGGCCGGTATTCGCGTTCACTCCGTTGGAGCACGTGTGGAACCAGCTGGCGCTGACCTGGGGCATCCAGCCGGTGCTGGTTCCCATGGTGGGCCATACTGACGAGATGACCGCGCAGGTTGACCGCAGCCTGCTGGAATTGAAAGTGGTGGACGACGGTGACCTGGTGGTCATAGCCGCCGGTTCGCCTCCCGGAAAGGCCGGTTCCACGAACATGCTGAAGGTTCACCGGGTCGGAGACCTGGGCGACGCCGGCAGCCTAGGCGGCGAAGCTGGTGCACCCAGGGAAAAGCTCGGTCCCTGGCCGACGGCATAGCAACTTAAGAGGAAGGACCCCTGCCGGTTGGCAGGGGTCCTTTCTTTAGTCTCCGGGCGTCCGGTGATTGAGCTTGTCCGGTGATTGAGCTTGCCGAATCCTCGGCAAGCTCAACCTAGAAGCTTTTAGTTGACCTGGTTGATGATGGTTTCGGCGACCTCGCGCATGCTGAGGCGGCGGTCCATGGAGGTCTTCTGGATCCAGCGGAAAGCCTCCGGCTCCGTCAGGCCCATCTTGGTGGTCAGCAGGCTCTTGGCGCGCTCGACGAGTTTGCGGGTGGCGAACTGCTCCTGCAGGTCCGACACTTCGCTTTCGAGGGCCTTGATTTCCTCGTGGCGGGAGAGCGCGATTTCCAGGGCCGGGATGAGGTCCGCCGGGGTGAAGGGCTTGACCACGTAGGCCATGGCGCCAGCGTCGCGTGCGCGCTCCACGAGTTCCTTCTGGCTGAAAGCCGTCAAAAGGACCACGGGGGCGATTCGGGCCTTGACGATCTTTTCGGCTGCGGTGATGCCATCCATAATCGGCATCTTGACGTCCATCAGGACGAGGTCCGGCTTGAGTTCCTCGGCGAGCTGCACGGCCTTCTCCCCGTTGTCTGCTTCGCCCACCACGTCATAGCCTTCGCCGCGCAGGATCTCGATGATGTCGAGTCGGATGAGGGTTTCATCCTCGGCCACAATGACGCGGCGCGCCGGCTGGGACGTGGGTTTTGACTCCGTTTGTTCAGTCACGGGATCTCCTTGGAAAGGTACGGCGGGAACATCACCATCTTAGGTGCGCCCGCGGCCGTAGTTTGATCTGCATGGTCTATTGCGGCGTCAGCGGCGCGATTCTGGAATTCAGCCTATCTGCATGTAGAGTAATTCCGCGTACGTGAAGCGATCGCGTTGCTCACAATCAGCTGTGGGCGTACCGGTTTGCACAGCGTATTCCGCGCCCGAGTGGCGGAATTGGCAGACGCGCCGCACTCAAAATGCGGTATCGAAAGGTGTGTGGGTTCGAGTCCCACCTCGGGCACAGTGTTACCGCAGGTCAAAGGCCTGTTTTCTCGTTGCATGTTGACAAATCCGCCCAAAGTGTTGACAGCGGCGTACCGTCTTCTATGTGGCCAGCATTCGAAAACGCACCAAAAAGGACGGCACATCGTCCTACATGGTGTTGTGGCGGGACCCGAAGAGCCGCGAGCAGCAGGGGCTAACAGTCGCCACTCTCGTCGAAGCTGAGACCCTGAAGAGGCTTCTGGACGCCAACGGACAATCCTTCGAGATTGCGCAGCATGCCATCCTCTCCAACGAGAAGCGCACACCCACCGTCGCTGAAGTCATCCAGGAGCACATTGACCTGCTGATCCGTCCGTCGAGCGGAACCACCAAGACGTACCAGACCATGCTTGACCTGCATATCCGGAACGTCATCGGCCACGTGCCGGTGGACAAGCTCGATTACCGTCTGATCGCGCACTGGGTGAAGTCGATGATGGCCAAGGGCAAGGCGCCGAAGACCATCCACAACGTGCACGGCTTGATTTCCGCCGCCATGAATACAGCGGAGATGCTGGGCTACATCTCGCGGAACCCTTGCCGCGGTGTGCAGCTTCCCGGTATTGAAAAGGCCGAGGACGAAGCGATGTTCCTGACCCATGCCGAGTTCAGTCTCATCATGGAAGGGATGGGGGAGCGGTACAAGGCCTTCACCAACTTCCTGGTTATGACCGGTACCCGCTTCGGAGAAGCCACGGCTTTGACCGTGGCGGACGTTGATCTGCTCTCCAGGCCGCCAACTGCGCGGATCAACAAGGCCTGGAAACGGGACGGGCAGTCGAAGTTTTACGTTGGTGCCACGAAGACCGGTGCAGGCAAACGCACCATCGGGCTGAACCCGGCCCTAGTCGAACTGTTGATCCCGCTGGTGGCAAGCAGGCCCGGCAAGGAACTTGTGTTCACGACGCCCACCGGCGGCCGAATCATCCACAAGCTCTACTGGCACCACTACTGGGTCCCAGCCGTCCGAACGGCCCAGGCTATCGGCCTGGCTAAAAATCCACGGATCCACGACCTCCGCCATACCCACGCTTCCTGGCTGATCCAGGACGGCGTTCCCTTGTTTACGATCTCGCGCCGGCTGGGGCACGCCTCCACGAGGACCACGGAGCAGGTCTACGGGCATCTGATGCCGGAGGCTTTGCAGGCGGGTGCTGATGCGACTGAGCGGTCCATAACGGCTTTCCTGCGGTGACTGCCGCTGCTCAGCGTGGCGTAACCGGTGTCCACCTCTGTCAGCGTTTGGTTCACTAGCGCTCCCGGTCATGTCGAATGGTCTCCACTCGGCCATGAAAGTGAAAATATCGCCTTCCTTTTGGAGGTCCCGTGGACATCGAATTCTTTGAACCCTCCGAAGCAGCCGCCCTGATGCGCTGCACGGAGTCATGGCTCCGCGACGGCGCCACCAGCGGACGCTTCCCCCATGCGTGCTGGGGAAAGGGGAAGATCATTTTCACTTCCGAGCACATTCTGGAAATCGCAAAGCTGAGTGAGATCCTCCCCAGCAGCAGTGCGTCACTGCTCTCTGTCAGTCGGCCGGCGGCAAAGGAACGGCTTATCGGTACCCGCTCGAAGGTCCGACTGGCCACGGCGAACTGAGCGAGGGGGGCCGCTAAACATCCGGCCATGGCTCTAATTTGGGAGCACCGATAGACGTCCGGAGCACATTATGCGAGAGGACCCAGGAATCGCTGTGTGTGGACCGGGACCATGGACGCCCTTGCCTACTACAGGCAGTGCTGGACGTTTGCGTAGAACTACAAGATGCAAACAGATGGACCGCGAAGATCACCCGCTCTGCCGCCAAAGCGATAGTCACTGCAACCGCCCTTCTTCTGGCCGGGTCCCTCACCGGTTGTGACGCCGCTGCCAACGCCTTTGACGTCATTGAGTCCGCTTCCAGCAGTGCAGCCGATGCGCCCTCCCCGGTAGTCCCGGCCTCTGCTGATGAAGTCGCCAAAGCTCTCGTCCAACTGGAGGGCATCCCTGTAAAGGGTCGCGCCCCGAAGACGGGCTATACCCGCGATGAGTTTGGACCTGCCTGGGCTGACGTTGATCATAACGGCTCCTTTGACTTCATCCCTCACGCCTTCCGCGGGCTGAGCCGCAGCGAGGTCTCCTGGCGGATCTCGGACCATTACCCGCTCTGGTGCGAGTTCCTGCTGGCCTGAGCTGCAACGGGCCCGAACGAAGTCGGCCAATGTTCTATTGAACGAACATCTGAATCCGGCCTTCCAGTCACTGGCGGCGTCCGGCGGCGGATGGACCTATTCCATCGAAGCCCAGCACCGGGTACCCGGGACCGCCTGGAAAGGGGCCCCAGCCGCTAGCCCCCACCAAAGCCGCTGGCTGCTTAACGACTCGGACAGAAGCCGCTGATCCTCTCGTGTATCAGCGCGAGCTTCACGAATCCTCAGCCGTCTGCTCAACCGAGAGACCGCCTCACTCCCAACCCAGCATGCGCGCGCTAGTGGCAGAAAGCGAACGTCGCCGGCAAAGCGGGTCCCGGGCTTGCCCTGTCCTACGGGAGCGGGGTGGCAGTCCGTACAGCGGAGACGACCTCGAGGATTCCGCGTGCGGCCGCGGCCCCGTCATCTGGATCAGTGATAAAGGACGCATGGCTGGCACCGGCGATGACCCGGTGCAGGCTGTTGGTCGAGAGTAAGGCAAGGGCTTCCTGCGAAGCGTCCCAGCCGGGCTGATTGCCGATGGTTGCCGTCAGAACTACCAGCGGTTTGTCGGTGAAGCTTTTCAGGGCGGCAGCATGCTGCACCGAGGCCCCTGCACGCAGGTACTCGTCGGCCGTGCTCACCAGGTGGCTGGGTGTCACCCCGAGCAGCCGGCCCACGCCGAGTCCCCCTGCAGCTGAGGCCAGTGCGGAGACACGGCCGATCGTGTCGTCGGAGTCCGGGCGAGTGCCGTGCGCTGATTCCGGTTCCGAGGCCGGAGCGGTTGAGTCCACCAGGACCATTCCGGCTACTTCATTGGGATAGCGGGCGGCGAAGGTGAGTGTGTAGAGGCCACCGAACGAGTGCCCCGCCAGCACATATGGTCCGGGGGAGTTCCCGCGCTGCAGCAACGTGTGGAGATCGGCCGCGATCTGCTCGGCGTCCTGCGAAGTGTTGGCCGGGTCGCTCCATCCACGCCCTGCCCGGTCGTAGACGCAGACCCTTGTGTCACGGGCAACGGCCGGCGCTATCCATCCGAGGTCAGAGGACATTCCTCCTGCCCCTGGTTCGATCACGACGGTAGGACTGCCGGAGCCGGTGCAGCTCAGGTACAGACGGTGCCCGCCGACGTCGATCAGCTGCCCTTGGGCCGGAGAGGGCCCTCTAGCCCCGACTGCGCCGACGGTTTCGAACGCTCCGCCCACTGAGGCCAGGGCGAGCACCCCCATCACCGGGTAGAGCAGGAAGCGTCCGGTCCGGCTACGAAGCTGCCGATGGGTTTGCAGAACCATCCAGACGGCTAATACCAGCAAGGCGGGGGGCCACACCCAGGCCAGCACTTCCTGAGCTGGGGAGCCGAGCGCCACCAGGAGGAAACCGCCAAGTCCCATAAAGAGTGCCGGAACCACGGCCCACTTCTGTGGCTGAGCGGTAAACCTCAGCGTGAGAGCAGCCAACAGAGCCCAGCCCAGCGCAAGCCCCAACAAGATGCCACCGGTCACGCCGCTCTCGGTTGCCCGAACGAACGGTGCGGCCGCCAGCACGATTGCAGCAAGACCCCCGGCAACCAAGGAGCCGGCCACAATCCAACCGGGGTGTCCCTTCTGTGAAGGATCAACGCCCGGCCCACGGTCCTGGCCTGCTGAACTGGCTCCCGTGGGGGCCGCGGCCACCGTCTTCTGTTCCGCCGAAAAGATTGTCATGAGCTCATGCTGTCATTCAGCAGCAGCCAAAATGTGGGGCAAAAATACCCCCTATGGAAAGGATTCTGCCCGCCTGGCGCCACAGTGACTACAGTGGGCCCTATGCACCGAGTCGTTGCGCTTGCACTGCCGGATGTGGTCGCTTTCGACCTTGCCATTCCAGCGCAAGTTTTCGGCCACAAGGATGAACACGGACGGTACTCCTTCCGGGTCTGCGCAGCCCTGCCGGGCCTGGTGCCGACAACGTCCGGTTATTCCATCCAGGCCCTTGATGGCTTAGAGGCACTCCTGTCCGCGGACACTGTCGTGGTGCCAGGCTACGAACCGCTCAACGACCCGCCGCCAGAGGTCTGCGAAGCCCTGCGTCAGGCAGCAGGCAACGGAGCCCGCGTGGTGTCGGTGTGTACAGGGGCCTTCGCTCTTGCTGCTGCAGGTCTCCTGGACGGCAAGCGGGCAACCACCCACTGGAGAAACGCCGAGCGCCTGCAGACCCTGTATCCGGGCATCACCGTCGATGCAGACGTCCTGTACATTGACCAAGGCAGCGTCAGCACTAGTGCCGGGGTCGCCGCAGGCATCGACCTGTGTCTGCATCTGGTCCGCAAGGATTATGGAACTGAGGCAGCCAACAGCATCGCACGGCGGATGGTGGTGGCCCCGCACCGGGAAGGGGGCCAGAGCCAGTTCATGGAGCGTTCTGTGGCGGCACCCCTGGCCCGCTTCTCCGACACCTGCGCCTGGGCCCGGCAGAACCTGGCTGCGCCGCTCACGGTCGACGAGATGGCCGCCCACGCAGGCTGGGCGCCTGGCAGCTTCACCCGGAAATTCACGGTCGAAGCTGGGATGACCCCTCTGAGGTGGCTGAACGATCAACGTCTCGCCGAAGCCTGCAGGCTCCTGGAAACCACCGACCTCACAGTGCAGACAGTAGCCTCAAGGACCGGCCTGGGTACGACAGCAAACTTCCGGCTCCACTTCGAACGGAAGCTCAACACCACACCCTCCAGCTACCGCCGCCTCTACCAGGGCAGGAACCGGAAAGCTGCACCAGCCTAGGAGGCAAAGCTAGCCAGACCGGGTTCCGGCGCCAATAGCGACTGGCCTGCAATGGCCCTCTGGACAGTCCGGACCGGACAGAAAAGATGCCGCACGCCGGATCAGGGGCGTGCGGCACCTTCTCGATTCCGTCACCAGAAGTGGGCGACGTCCACTATCAGCCGGGAACCGGACCCTGGCCCCTCGAGGGTGAAGACCCGGAAGGGCAGTCGGGCGCGAACGCCCAGGCCGATGCTGGTGGAACCCTCGAAGCTTCCGGCGTAAACCACTTGCCGGAAGGTCTGGTAGCCGGCC
This sequence comes from Pseudarthrobacter arbutini, assembly GCF_054510915.1. NCBI lineage: Bacteria > Bacillati > Actinomycetota > Actinomycetes > Micrococcales > Micrococcaceae > Pseudarthrobacter > Pseudarthrobacter arbutini. The sequence continues at coordinate 209,216 of NZ_JBTNDQ010000005.1, forward strand.
ACGTTGGACAGCTCGGCCTTCGCGGCCGGGTTGTAGGTGACGTTGCTATTGCTGTCATAGGAGGGTGCATTCACAACGACCTGCAGGCGTGCGTTGCCGTAGACCGGGATCGTGAACCCGGTGCCGTCCTGGATGATCTCCGGGACGTACCGGACCGTGTAGCCCTTGGCTGGGCCGTTAAGGTCGACCACCATCCGGTCGAAGCAGGACTGCTGCCCCGTCCGCACGTTGGTGACGGATGCTGAGCTCATCTCGGGCGCGGCCTTATTCTGAGATCCCCATGCGAGCCCGCAATAGGAGGTGGCTGCCGAAGCGAGCCCGGGAGCCAGGATGCACAGCCCAATGGCGGCCAGAAGCGCCGTGAGCCAGAGGAGGAGTTTCTTCATTGGGGTGCCATCCAGATAGGTGGTGCGGTTGGATAGCTCAAGACTAGGGAGTGCCAAGCCCCAAAACGAGGGTTGTTGCCGCTTCGGGGCGGAACCGTAAAGAACACCGCATCCGGGTCACGCGCCAGTAAATCCGGGGGCTATTTGTCGGCCGTCTTAACCATTTCGGTGCCGCTTGCGCACCAGGCCGTTATGCCCGGTAACGGCGCGCTATGGCCGTCGCCGTCGTGGTGTTGGGACCCGTCAGGCCAAACACCAATAGGCTGCGCCTGCCGGCATCAGGCGCATTCCAGTTTGGCGAGGCGTTCGCCGATGCGGCTGCCGGTGCGGCGGGACTTCGGGCAGCTGTCCATCCACCTCTCCAGCACGGCGATCTCTTCTGCCTGGGTTTGGCACGGTTCCACGAGCGAGGTCTCCTATGACAGCTCTAGGGCCCACCTGGTGGAGTTCTGGTCCCACGCGATCCGCCCGTCACGGCTGGTCATCGATCCTCCTGTTGCGGGCGCGAATGAAATCGTTGCTGCGTCGTAAGTAGCTGATGTATTCCTTCTCGCCACTGGGAACGGCTGCTGATGTACTGAAGCCCTCGTCAAATGGGTGGAAGAATGCAACCTTCTTGTCGTCGTTGTCTACAAGGAGGTCCTGCAGGAGGAAGAAGTCGACGTATCCGCGGAAGTTCTTGAACAGTGCGAAGAAGCCCTCGTAGCGTGCCAGTGGCTTTGCAAGGGGGTTCGGCAGCTCACCAAGATAGTGCCGACGGATGCACTCCAAAGTTAGGTCGGGGCGGTCGACGATCCTGCGGTGGAATCCGCGCGCACCATTGATCGTCATCTTTCCGTCGATCTTGTTGCCCGGGAACAGGAGAGCGCTTCCGACCGTGTAGCCGATGTGTTCCGGCAGGTTCTCGGCTGGGATCGAGCGTATGACCCTCGCAGCCCTGTAATGCAGTCTGGTGGTGAAGGCTTCGCTGGCGAGGAAGAAGACACCTCGTGCGGACCGGTGCACTAGATAAGCGCCGGGCTCGGGTGTCAGTTCGAACCGCGTGTCAGAGTCGGGCAACTCTTTGTTCCACAGCAGCTGGTGGTACGCGACCAGAGTCGGGCTGAATCTATCAGGGTCCTTGCCGTCGCCATCGGAGTGGAAGTCGAAGGTGGTGTCAATGCCTGCAGTCATTCAGTGCCCCTCGTGCTCTACGCGTCTTCGCGGTCATGACATTCGCCAGTTCAATTGCGGTCAGTCGACCACAGAACGTGGTGGAGATCCACCTCAAAGCCGTCCGTGTCGTAGAGCAGGCTGCGGCTGCCGTGCCAGGGGCTGGGATGAGATTTGACTCATCGCTGAATGTCCTGAGGGACGAGCAGGGGCTGCCATCTTCGCGTCGCGAACCGGAATGCCCGGACCGTCTCACGAACTATAGGTGATAGGACAACTGCTCCAGGACCTGCACCGATGTCCTGGGAGAGCCATAAATGTCTCACCAACCCGGTACAAGTTGTTGTCTCAGGTTTCCTCAAGGACACCCGGACCGCGACACGGAGAGTCAACGATGAAACTCGGATACGCCCGCATCTCCACCACCGACCAAGACGCCTCCATGCAGGTCGAGGCCCTCATCTCGGCTGGCGTCGATCCCAAACGAATCTTCACCGACGAGTTGTCCGGCTCCCGGGAGGCGAAAGAAGGCCCCGGCATGAAGGCCCTGATGGACTATGCCCGGGAGGGTGACGATGTCTACTTCTGGCGCTTGGACAGGGTTGGCCGTTCCGTCCGGCGGAAGGAATGCACCGACTGCGAGGAACCGCTGAACAGCTGAACAGCCGCCGACCCTGTGTCTGCGCATGTTTCCTGGTGGAGACCAATAAAGGGGACGCAGTGGACAAGTTCGCGTGGATGGATTCGGGAACCAGTCAGAACCAAACGGGACAGGTGGCGATCGCTCTTGCGGAACCGCCGGCTCCGAAGTTCGTCTACAACCCGTGGAAGACGAAGGACGTCCGCGGGCTGTACATCAACCTGGCGGGCGGGACAAAGGTCGGCTACCTCGATCTGGCCACCCTCGATGGCGTCCCCGAAGTTGCTGCGACAGCTGATTTGCTGCAGCGCGCTCTGGCCGGCCTGTCCCCGGTAACCGCCGCCCGGCGCTTCATCCAGGTCGCACAGTTCGGTGACGCACTTGGGAAGAGCAAGCAGGAACCTGTTTACGCCCTTCCCTGGACCGACCTTTCCGCTAACCGTCCCGGATAGCTCATCGAGAACCAGGACGAGCCCTCCTACCGGGCCGGGGTGGCAGGGGAGCAGCGCACCGCCGGTATCCTGGCCGGCTTGGAGCGCAACGGCTACAGAGTTCTGCGCTCGATTCCGCTCAGCCCGCGAAAGGATGTCGATCACCTGGTCGTTGGCCCGAAGCGGGCCGGCGACTGGAAGGGCAGACTTCCATCAACGAGCTGCTCGACGAGCCGGTCGGCACCCAGCACATCCAGCTGGCGCTCCCCATCCATCTCCAGCTCGAGTCAGGAATCTTCCGCAGCCTCGCCTGACGCACGCGATCCCACGTCGGCACCATCGCTTACGCGATGTCAACCGGTCGTAAGAGCAGCATGTCAGAGGCCTACAGTGCCGCTGCGCCGGGGCAGACCGGCATCTACTGGGGCATCATCGGGTTCGGCCTCGCAATCGTGACCCTCGGTGCCGTGCTGCGCTCCGTTGCGAACCGGCAGCCTGCTGTCGTGACAGCCCCGGTGTCCGTTGCAGATGAGTTGAACCGCCTGGACAACCTCCGCCAGCGTGGGATCCTCACCGACGCCGAGTTTGAGGCGCAGAAAGGCCAGCTGCTCCGCAGATGAACGCCCCCTCCTGATAGTGGGCGGGGAGACGGAGGGCCGACGCCGCACACATTAGGGGCCCAAGTTCACCCCAGCTGGATGACGAGAGGATGGTCCTAACGCACGGCATCTTTCGCCAAAATTCTTTCCGGTCTCGATGCGGCAGAGCGCGAACCTGAACCAGATCGTATTACGCCTTAACGTCTCTGGCAGCTGGTGCGGCTGAGCGTTGGGTTCCTCCAGACCACATGAGGTATCCCGCGACCACCATGGCCAACCCGAACGGGATGTACAGGAGGACGGCAGCACTCTGTTCATTTGCGAAAACAAGTGCCACTGAGCTGACGATGAAGAAGATCGCGAGCCACCGGGGGAGAACGCCGGAACGAAGGACGAAGATCCCGATGAGCAAAAGTCCCACCGCCACAACAGCCATGGCTGGAATGGCAATGAATGGCATCACGGGGAGGTCGCCGTTGAAGAACAATGACTGGATCACTCCGACGGCCAGGAGCGTGGCGAGACCAATTGCCACCAGGAGCATTCCGGCAGTTGCCTGTTTGGTGCGGCCCTGGGACCGTCGTGCCATCAGTATGAGTCCCGCGATGCCCACTACCAGCAGGACCGATGCGGTAACGACTAAAAATGAAACGAGGCCTGTTGTGGTGCGCATAGCTCTCGTAGCGCATTCCTGGCCAAGGCAGCCGTGGGGCTGCAGCGAATGAAGGGAGGCCCCGAGAACCCACAGCACCCCGCCGAGTATCGCCGCCGCGCCGGCCCATTTCGGAATCTGCTCTGACCAGAAACTGTCGAAACTTTGCCGGGCCATGATCCACCGCCATCTCTCAGGAGACCATTAGCATGTTTTCCTATGATGGCCCTGGCATAAACCGTCGTCAACATCGTCATTCATGGGCCGCAAGGCCCTTCCGCCCGGCCCTGGTGAAGTGAGGTCTTGCGGCGTGGGCTGCCTGCTAATTCATCAGGGGCGCTTGGCGACCTGACCGCCAAATGGGTGGCCGGGCCCAAAGACTCACCGAAGCGGGACTGGCACGCTATCGCCTGCCTGGCGGCGGTCATCTCCCGGTTCGACGTCGTCGCCGTCCAGGAATCCCGCCGCAACCCCAAAGCCCTCAAACACCTGCTGGCCACCCTCGGCCCGCAATGGCAGGTCATCATCTCGGACGTGACCGAAGGCTCCGCCGGCAACGGCGAACGGCTCGCCTACGTCTATGACACCGACCGGGTACAGCCCTCAGGCCTGGTCGGTGAGATCGTGCTGCCACCCATCGGGGATAACCCGGCCCGCCAGTTCGCCCGCACCCCGTACACGGCCAGCTTCATGAGGGCCGGTGTGGAATTCACCCTCGCATCCGTGCACGTGCTCTGGGGCAAGAGCCCCGCCGAGCGCCTGCCGGAGATCACCGCGTTCGCCGAATGGATGCGGGCCTGGGCGGTCCGGCCCAATGACTGGAACTCGAATCTCATGGTGCTCGGGGACTTCAGCCTGGACCGGGTCGGCGACCCCCTTTACGAGGCGTTCATCGCCACAGGTTTGTGGCCGCCGACGGAATTGGACAAGGTCCCCAGGACCATCTTCGACAACGACAAGACCAACCACTTCTACGACCAGATCGCCTGGTTCTCCAAAGCCGACGGCACTTCCCTGCTCTAAGGACTCACCTACGCGCAACGGGCCGGATCCTTCGACTTCATCCCGCACGCCTACCCGGGCCTCAGCCGCAGCGATGTGTCCTGGCGGATCTCTGACCACTACCCGCTCTGGTGCGAATTCCGAACAGCACCTGGCCACCTGGCGTGACCCGTACGGCAACGTCGGCTACGGGCCCCTCTAAACTCAGGTGAGGGGTGAAGGCCATGTCTGAAGGTAGTCGCCGGTGGACCGGGACCATTGCGTGGATCCTGCTCGTCCTCACCTCGATGGTCCTGATCGGCTACGGGATCGGGCGCGCCGAATGGCATATCTGGCTGCCGAATCCGGCCGATCAGGAAGAGACCTGGATCGGTAGCCGCTACATCTTCGCCGGCTGTGCGCTGTCCCTCGCGGCCGCCGCGTGGTCACACCTTCGTGGCAACCCAGTCTGGGTGACCGTATGCGTTGGACTGCCAGGGCTTCTCGTCGGCTGGGCGGCACTGGAGGACCCCTACAACCTGCTGCGCCACCTGGCCGCCGTCGTCGCGTTCCCGCTGTCCCTCGCCGGGGTCGCCGAAGTGATCCGGGTGCGTGGTCGCCGGCAAAGAGGCTAGAACTCCGTCCTCCGGTTGCACCACAGTGGGATAGTTGTGCTTTTCCCGCTCGGGGGCGGTACGTGCATTCGCCTGACAGCCGCCGCGGATCCGGTCAGACCAGCCAGCGCCACCAGCGTGGCCGCTCCGGTTCCGGCGTCGGCTCCGGCTCCTCGCCCAAGGCCAGCGCGGCCTCGACGATGTCGTCCGCGGTGAGCGTCATGACGGCCTCACGATCGAGCGCGTCGAGACTTTGTTCCTCGTCGAGCGACAGCCGCAGCGCCTGGCGGTTGAGCGCCTGCTCGAACAGCGTGCGGGCGAACCGTGCGTTGCCAGAGTCCTCGCCCGCGTGGAGCCCGGCCAGGATGCGGCGCAGCATCTGGTTGGCACCCGGCTCCAGCGTGTACTCGTGCTGGGCCAGCATCTGGTGGAAGATCGTCTGGAGTGCGTCGACGGAGTAGTCGGGGAACGTGATCTCGCGGGCGAACCGGGAGCGCAGTCCGGGGTTCGAGAGCAAGAAGGACTCCATCAGCCGCGGGTACCCGGCCACGATCACGACCAGGCGGTGGCGGTGGTCCTCCATCCGCTTGAGCAGGACCTCGATGGCCTCGGGGCCGAAGTCCATCCGGCCGTCCTCCGGGGCCAGCGCGTAGGCCTCGTCGATGAACAGGACGCCGTCCAGCGCACGCCGGATCACCCGGTCCGTCTTGATGGCGGTCGCGCCGACGTACTGCCCCACCAGGCCCGAACGGTCGACCTCGACCAGGTGGCCTTTCTGCAGCAGTCCGACCGCGCGGTACATCTCGGCCAGGAGCCGCGCCACGGTGGTCTTGCCCGTGCCCGGGTTTCCGAGGAACACCAGATGCTGTGATGTGGCCACCTCCGGCAGGCCGTGCGCCTTACGGCGGGCCTGGACCTGGAGCAGTGCCACGAGGGCCCGCACCTGTTCCTTCACGGTCTCCAGCCCGACCAGCGCGTCGAGCTCGGCCTGCACCTCTGACAGCGGCCGGGCCGGCCCGGGCCTCGCACCGATGAGATCTCCGACCAGGTCGTCAACGCGCTCCGAACCGTGCAGCCTGAGCTGATCGGTCAGATGGCCGATGGTTTCCCGCAGGTCGTCGAGCGGATGGCGGCTGGCAGCCATGCATCAACTGTAATACTCAAGACCCGACCGGGACGGGGTTGGCCTCACAAGTATCAACTCCCTTTTGGTCATTGAGCTTCTAAATCTGAGGCCACGGGCCGCCCAACCCAAACACATAGGATGATCCGGTGATCGACGAACCCAAGAAGCTGCGTTTCCTGACCATTGCGCAGGCGGCCGAAGAGCTCAATGTGAACCATAACCAGATCCGGGCCCTGCTCAGGACAGGGGAGCTTCGCGGAATCCAGGTCGGCGGCCGGGGCCTGTGGCGCATCGGGGCCAACGACATCGAAGACTTCATCGCTGAGGCTTACCGGCAAACGGCAGAACGCATCGCCACCGGCGAGCTCAAGGATGAGGGAGAATCTGAGCCCGAGTAGCTCCTGCAAACGCTCTGCAGCATATGGCATGATCAGTCCAGCAAGACCGCTATGAAGATGGCGACTGTAGGCAGGTGTGAACCGTTCGGTCAACCGAACGAAGGACCCCGCGATGGCCTGTTAGAAAAACCCGTACGCCACCCAGCACCTGGCCCTGCGTGCCCTGGAAGCGATTTGCTCCAGTGGGAAAGCCCGGCAAGCAGCCGGTCCGCGCCTACCCCTGCCAGCACTGCCACAGCTGGCACCTGACCTCCAAGAAGCTCACCGGCAAAGTGCCGAAATGGGAACGCCGACTTTCGTTGACCGGTGGTTGACGGGGGCTACGCTGAGGCTGTGGAACGGGCGCTGCTGGACCAGGTTATCCAGACCGATTACGGGCAATTGGACCTTTCGTGGGGCGAGGACGGCTTCTTTGACGGGGACTTTGACCGCTCATACCAGGGCCAGGTCAACGGCTTGGTGGGCGCTGCCCATCCGCAGGGGGTGCACGTCAACCTTGCCAGGCGCTCGGGCGGCTCGCCCGTTCGCATGGCTCTGCTGGATGCCGAGCCGGGAAGCGATGACGGGCAGTGGAAGGACGTCGTCGAGGTATCCATCACGCTCCCGGAAGGACACGAGATGGTCTGGAGTACCTGGGCGGGCGAGAACACCGGGCCCATAGACATTCCGCCCGGTTCCTACCGGCTGCGTGTCAGTGCCAAGGGCCGGGATGAAGGGCACCTCGGGGAGTTCGCCGAGGGCACGGTCGATGAATACCTCCTTCAACTCTGGCCCGCACCATGGCAGCCCGATGCAATACTCCGTATCGGGAGCGAGAGCGCCAGGTACTGGCATCAAGAAGTTGGCAGCCGCCGGTAGGGGTGGCGCCCCTCTGACCTTTCGGCGTAGCCACATCAAGGACACGCCAACCGGCTCCACAAGACTGTCAGTGCCCGGGAGCACCATGGATTTATGACGGCTCCAACGGTTGAGGCGGCGATCCATGAACTGATGGATTTCGTCTGGAATGTTGTCTATGACCTGCTCGAGGAGCGGGGCCTGCTCGGTGACGGGCTGGAGGTTCAGGAGTACACCGGGATCCATTCCTGGGTGGAAGACCTGACCCGCTACACCGTGGTCCACTCCCGGACGGTGGCGGTCCTGTTCGTGGACACCCGGCCCGTGGACGCCATCGTGTTCCACCACGACCTGCTGGGCGCCGACGATCCGAAGAGCATCTTCAGCATTCCTGGATAGTGGGGAGCGCTACCGACTGTCAATCTGTTCTGGTGGCCCAGTGCCCGTAGAATGCACAGGGCTCGGGGCGGGGAGTCCCGCGGTGACTACCGCACACATGTAGCCCATGACCAAGATCCACGTACCCACCCTCAACGTTTACCTGCCTGGCCACGAGGAGCTTGCACCCGGACTGCCGGAAGAGCGTTGCGTACTGACAGCAGAGGCCAGGGACAGCCTTCCCAAAGGCACCATCACCGTCGGCGCTGACGACTGCTTCGCTGTCGCCGATGGGCAGGGAGGTTTCCATGACGTAGGACTGGCGGGGACCTACCCGCCCGAAGAGAGTGTGATCCTTCCGGCCTACATCATTGCCGGTCCGGGCCTGCCCGCCCTGATCACCGGCGGCGGGGCGGTCATCTCAAGTCAGGCCGAGGTGGACCAGATGGATTTCCCGTTCCATGCCATTGACGCGAACGGCTCCCTGTTCGCCCGGGAATGGCTCGACAACTGGGAGGCCTTTGGACCGTTCATCTGGGAGACGGCCGGCCAAGCCGAGGCATTCTCGCCGGCCTTTCCCATCACCGCCTGGCTCTAGCTGTAGCGGCAAATTACGCGGGCAGCCCTTCATGTGCACCAGAGGCGACCTTGCCAAATCAGCTCGCCTCACCCGGCTGCCGGGTAAGGAGGCCGCAACCTCAGCGCGTACGGCTTTTCAGCTGGGAGCCCTGCACGGTTCTGCGGCGATCCTGGCGTTGCGGGCGCTGATAAAACTGTTGCTGTTGGCCAGGTACTTCAGGTATTCAGTCTCGTCCTGGGGTACAGCCGGGGTTTTGAAGTCATCGAAGTCGTGGAAGTAGTCGATCGTCCCGTCATCCTTCAAGAGGTCCTGCAGCAGGAAAAAGTCGACGTACCCTTTGAAATCGCAGAACAGGGCGAAGAATTTGTCGTATCTGTCCAGGACCTCTTCGAGGGGACTCCACTCCTGGCGGCCCTCGTAGTAGCGCTTGATGCATTCCAGGGTCAGGTCGAAACGGTCAGCGATCTTGCCGTTAAGTCCGCGGGCACCGTTGATGGTCATCTTCCCGCCGACTCTGTTGCCCGGGAACACGATGGAGCTTCCGACCGTGTAGCCGGGCCACGCTGGCAGGTCCTCTGGCGGAATGTTCCGGATGATGCGCCGTGCCCGCTTCTTCAGCCTGGTGGTGATGGCGTCACTGGCCATGAAAAAGACGCCATTCGAGGACCTGTGCACAAGGTATGCCCTGGATTCCGGTGTCAGATCGAAGCGCCCTTCTCCGCAGGGGAGATCCTTGCTCCACAGCTTCCGGTGATAGTCCTTCAGAGTCGGGCTGTACTTGTCAGGGTCTTTCCCTTGGGCATCCGAGTTGACGTTAAAGGTCGTGTCAATGCATTTCGGCTTCTCATGGTCCATCAGGTGTCCCCCTGCTCGTCTGGCTCCGCGGTCACGACATGGCAGGAGCGGCGGGCCGAACCAGCATAGCCGGCGGCCGGAATGCTCTCCTGCGTCGCATTGATTATCTCTGTGGCCCACTGGGAGGGCGGTACTTACGGAGTGCGACACGGCCTGGGCGCCGCGGACTCGAGGAAACAGCCTCCGACCGTCTCACGAACTCTAGTTTGGTAACACGTACCCAAGAACCCCGGAATTGCGCTGTTTTCGGGCCAAAAGTGTCCCACCAAGTCGGTCTCACTTGTGCTGTCTCACAAACCCTCGAGGCATAATGACACACCCCCGAACTAGCATGTGCGCATGGGACTCGTATTGGGATACGTCAGGACATCGACAACCGATCAGCACGGCAAGATGCAGTTCGAAGCGCTCATCGAGGCGGGTGTTCCGGAAGAGCACATCTACTTTGATCAGCTCTCGGGGGCGAAGGCTGCCAGGGATCGGCCGGCTCTCTCGAAGCTGCTGGGCTATGCCAGGGACGGGGACACTGTCCTGGTCTACAGGATCGACAGGCTGGGCCGGTCCCTCATTGACGTTCTGAACACGGTTGATCACATGCAGAAACGGGGGATCGCATTGCGTTCCCTGGTGGACGGGATTGACCCGAGTAATGCTGCAGGTCGGATGCAGTTGGCCCTGTTCGCCACCCTGGCGGAGTACGAACGGGAGCTGATCAACGAGCGGGTGCGGGCCGGTGTCATGGCGGCCAAGGCGCGCGGGGTCCGCTTCGGCCAGAAGCCCGTCAAGCAGGACACGGTGGAAGACAAGCTCGGCGTCGCCCGCCGACTCCTGTCCGAGGGGAAGACGGCGGATCGGGCGGCCGAGACGGTCGGCTGGTCCCGGTCCACCCTGTACCGCTACCTGAAGCAGTACGGTGCCGAGCAGCCCGAGGCGGATGAGTCACGGATCGTCCTGGGCCGGGGCCGTTCCCAGTACGCGGACAGCAAGCCGCTCCCCGCAAGGGACTGACAAGGTCGGGGAGCGGCCCCCGGGTTTCCCGCGCTACTGGCTCCAGCCGCTGGCGCGCAGCAGGGTCGGCAGTTGAACGGTGCGTTGAAACGCCGAGGGCTTCCAGCCGGTGACTTCCTGGATGAATCCGCCAGTTTGGGTGCGTTCAGCGTTCCATGCTTTGTCTTCGACTGGCAGGCGGAGCCAGTTCAGGCGTTCGCCGGAGTCAGAGTGGGTTGGCCAGCGGTAGAAGGTCAAAAAGTCCTCGTCGCGGTCCAAGAAAGGGACGCCCTCGCCCATCGAAAGCGACCAGTGGATCTCCAGGTCTTCCTCGTCGCCGACTGCGGCGAGCCAATTTTGGAACAGATCCGCCGCAGGTGTCTCTGGGCCGTAATGGTCGGAGATTTGCTCGTGATCCAGCCTCCAGACGAGGACGAGTTCCTCACCCTTTCGGGAGGCGGGTCCGGGTCCGTGCTGGATGCTCTCAAAGTCCCAGGCATTGGCGAGCATGTAATCTCCGTCGTTTAAGCGATACCGGCGTCCCCGGCAATGAAAGCCTAACCGAGCCCGGCTGGCGCAGAGGCAATGAATACGTCGGTCGCAGCCCCGGGTGCCAATGACGACCCCAACCGGCCTACGCATGCTTGTGCCAGTAGCCGACTGATATGTAGAAGAGGTTGTCAAGAGGCCAGTGGTGAGTGGCTCCCGGCTTGGATGTTGGGGGCCACTCTGCGTTGGGTGCCGTCCGGGTGTTGGGGGGCGTGCTGGCGAGTCTTGTTTTTCGACTGCAGTGTCGGACTGATATTCGCGGGTTGGTTACCGCATGACGATTGTTCGACTGGGGCGTATCGCTGTCTAAATTCGAGCGTCGACGGTGTGGCCCGTTTGCTCATAGTCGGCCTCTAGAGTTAACCCCAAAATGCTGCCACGTCACGCCCCGCCAACCACCCGGAAGGCACGTTTGTCAGGCCGCGTGCATGCTTTCCCCTTGCTGCAGCGGCGCGGCCAGGGACCAGCACCAGCCGGCCAGTTCCCTGGCGATCGCGGTGTTGGCCGTGACTGACCTTTTCTTCCGGGCGTCGAACACTTCCCATTTATGGTGGAGCCGGTGGTTGCCTTCCAGGGCCCGGATCCGGGTGGCCGGGCCGACCAGGTCCAGCTGGCGCACCAGGCGCAGCCCGGGCCGGGAGTAGGGGCGTTTGTGCTGCCAGGCCGCCTCGATGAGGAGTTTCCGGGCGTATTTGCTGCCGGCTTTCGTGATCGGGCCCTGGTGGCGGGATTGGCCCGAGGATTGCTCGCTGGGCACCAGCCCCAGGTAGGAACCGATGCTCGATCCGGTGAAGCGGGTCCAGTCCCCGATTTCCACGGCGAGTCCGAACCCGGTCGTCGTCTGGATGCCGCGCAGGCACATCAACGCGTCGATCACCGGGGCGTACTGGCAGTCTCTGGCGGCCGCCGCGACGCGCTGGTCAATGCGTTTCAGGTGCGCTGCGAGCAGTTCGGCCTGCTCCACATCGGCTTCGTAGGTGAACTGCAACACCGGGGAGTCAAAATGCTGCCGGTGCAGCCACAGCACATGTTCCTTCGTCCACTTGCTTTGCTCCGGATACCTGATGCCGTGCCGGAGCAGGATCGCGTTCACGTGCTGGCGGGCATGGGCGAGGTCCTTCGCCGCCGTGGCCCGCAGCCGGGACAGGTCCCGGAGGTCTTCCTGATCCCGCGTCGGGACCCGCACATGCGTGACCTGGCCAAGGGCGAGCATTTCAGCGAGCAGGCGGGCATCGCGCCTATCGGTTTTGACCTTGTCGCCCGGGGCGCGAAGCAACTTCGAGGACGCCGCGACCACGCAATCGATGCCGGCCTCGCCCAGGTACCGGGCCAAAACGTATCCGGTGGGGCCGGATTCATACACCACCTTCACCGGAGGTTCGCAGCGGCGGATCCACTCCAGCACCACCGCCGGGTGGGAGTCCATTTTCGCCTGCACCAGCTCTCCGGTATCCGGGCTCAGCGCGCAGCCAACAACGGAAACCGCGTGAACATCGAGCCCGATGAAAGTATGCTCAAACATAGCCGGGACCTCCCAAAACTCACATGTGGCACTACCATTGCATCTCTCCCAAGGCCGATAGACCAGGAGGTTGGTCAGTGGCAACCCACGGACCCTGTGAAACAGAAGGCCCCGGCCTTCACAACATCGTCTTGGACCTTTCCTGCCCGCCCGGACAAAGGCCGATTCCGCCGGGGCCATAGGCCCCGCAGCGCCACATTGACACGATGGATACGCGTCATATCAGGCTGGCGCTGCGCGGCTGCCCGGCGACAATGGGCCGCTCCGGACGGGCAGGAGACTGAACGTCCCTCACTTCATATCGTCTAAGGAGTACGTCATGGACGCCTTTGCCTGGGCAAGGCCGACCCCAGCTGCGCAACCGCAAGCCGTGTCAGTGACCGCTGAGCAGAGCGTGGCCAGCCGCTGCCGGGAGACGCCCAAGACGCCTAGACTCCGGGTATGTATGCGAGGGAATTGTCTCCGGCTGAGTGGGCCAGTCTCCAACCCATCAGGAAACCGAATCCAAAGCCTGTGCCGCCTGTCGATCACCTCGGCGAACGGATCCAGGCAGGGAAGTACGGCCACCGTCTGACCCGTGAGCTGTACGCCGTCGTCAACAAGAAGCCCACGGGCAGGATCTACAGGGAACAGGTGTCCGCGGAATTCTGGGAAGCCCAGGACTGGGCATACGAGGACGCGGACCATACGGTGCTCTCGGATGAATTCTGCATACTTCAGCGTGAGGCCGCCCTGGAGAATTTCGACCTGAACATGGCCTTCTTCGCCCAACTCCCTCAGGAGTCCTTCAACACCGCGCTGAACGAAGTCCTGGAGAAGAACAAATCGATGCGCCCCGTCCTGGACCTGACAACCCTGGACGGCAAAGAGGGCGTCTACGTCATGGTGCTGGACGGCTACCGGCAGGCGTATGTCGGCCAGACCTCAGACATCCGGGCGCGCATCAAATCGCATTGGTCCGGCACGAAGCAGTTCGACCGTCTCCTGTGGGGGCACAAGCACGAGTCAGTCCTCTCGATCGACGCTTTCCGGGCCCTGGACACAACCCGCATTTTCGCCGCGCGAACGACCCGTGGCTTCCGGCTGGAAGAACGGCTCGTGGACACCATCCCGCCGGACTACCTCCTCAACCGCATCGGCGGCGGGGAGATGAATGGGTTCCGGTCGATGTTCATCGCGGCCGAGTTAAAACGCCGGCAGCTGGCACCAGACACGTAACGGCGCTCCCGCATCCCTGACGCAGGAGGCTCAGCGGCTTCGAGAGGGCAGTGTCCCCTGTCCCGGCGGCCGGTGATGCTCCGGGCCGTCAGGATCGCCTCGGACAGGAGCGCTTGGTCGAGGGAGCGGGAGCCCCATTCAGGAGCTGAGCTGAGCTAGTCGAGTCCGAGCTCCGGCAGGGCATCCACGATGCGGTTGGTTTCTAGGCTCAGCGTCACTATCCTGCCGATGAGGTCGAGGATGTAGCGGGGCTGAGCGTGTTCACGCGACCAGTCATTCGGGTCGTTGACGATCCCGGAGGCCTTATCGGTCTTGACCTGGTATCGCTCGATGATCCAGTCCAGCGCGGAGCGGGACCCGAGCATGTACCGCTGGGCGTCGGCAGGGACGCCTTCCAGGGTGATTTGGCCGTTGTAGATGATGCGGGTCTTGTCCCAGGCCCCGGCCTTACCGGCGTACTTCATCTTCTTTACCGCGTAGCGGGCATAATCGTCCTGCTCGACGGCCAGTCCAGTGCTCACCTCTGTGAGCGGATAGGGCTCCAGCGCCTCGTAGCCAATATGAAGGTCAGAGAGTGCCTTCCCCGCCTCGACGAAGGCACGGAACCTGTCGGCACCGGGAACTTCGGGGATACGCGGCAGCATCTTTTTCAGGTCCGCGGCGAACCGTGTCCGGTACTCGGGGGAGTGGAGGAGCCCGTAGACATAGTGGAAGATGTCGTCCTTGCTGACGTCAGGACCGTAAGCGGAGCGGTAGTCGGCCAGTGCGGTGTCTGTTATGTTATCGACCCGCTGCAGTCCTTCGGCATTCACGTCAAGCGTTTCGAACAATGTTCCAGCGGGCGGCGCCACATATCTGTACCGAGGGAAGAATTGTCCAGTATCCAGCAAGTGCAGATCAGGAATTCCGTCGACCATGATGGCCTCAAACGTCGGGTAGTGAGAGGCTGGCGACGTGATGTAGAAGCCGAGATTTTTCGCGGACGGGCTGGGGAAAAGCTCCGGGATACTCCTGGGGCGCTCGATGATGTTCCGCTCAAGGAGTGCCCACTGCTTGTTGAATGGGCGGTAGGTGGCGATTCGAACGTCCGGGGTTCGGAGGTCAAGGAGAAGTCCGTTCGCCAGACGTTTCTTGAGGTTCACGCTCCAGCTGATCGTCGCTGAGTTGAGCTGTGCGTGATCCGTGACTCCGTTGGCCACCAGTTCGTTGAAACTGCTGGCCATGGCTTCGATGTTCCCGGTCAGATGTTTCTGGTCCGATCCGTAGATCCAAACATCCCTGTTGGTAGTCAGCCCTAGCGAGGTCTGTTCGAAAATGGTGGTCCCGTTTTGGTTGCCGCGGGCGGTTCGCGCCAACGCCGCGAATTCTTCGAACTGATCAGTCCGCTGGTTGATCCAGTCTCCGTTAGAGTTTGGGATGATCTGCGTCCATGGGATGTTGTGGATTTCGGACTCGTTCACGATGGCAAGCTTTTCATTCCGGTCCAGGAAGTCCCCGATGTCCCTATAGTGGAGCCGACTCTCCGTAACTGCGCCAGGCCGCTTAACGAGCATTAGTACGGCGACGGTTGCCCGGCTTCCGGAGTCGAATATTTTGCCACCCTCTTTGCGGCTCTCCTCGCCAGCGGTGCGTTGGTTACCTCGCAAGTTGTAAACATAGATTTCGTGGAACTCGTCGAGAAGCGCTTTGCGTAGCCCATCAGCCGAGTTCGAGTCGATGTAGCCACCGTTTGAGACGAAGCAAACCACGCCCCCGTGTTCTGACTTGAGGATCCGGTCAGAGGCCCATCTGATGGAGCGGACGTAGGAGTCGTAAAGAGACCTTGGGCTCGCTCCGGAGGAGCGGCGGACGTAGCTGGAGCGAATGGACTCGTCGAGCGTTGTGTACTTGAAGTTAGCGTTGTCGTCGTTTTCGCTGGTTTGGCCGACCGAGTAGGGCGGGTTTCCGATGATGACCCGGATGTCGAGGGCGTTTTGGGCCACGACGCGGGCGTTGTTGGAGGTGAAGACGAAGTCGTCCAGGGTGTCGCCGTCTTCGGTCATCTGGAACGTGTCCGTCAGGACGATCCCGTCGAACGGCAGATACGGCACCTCGCCGGCGTCCTGGCCGGCGGCTGCAGCCTCCTCTTCGAGGAGCCCGTGCAGGGTCGCTTCGATGTTGATCGCGGCAATGTAGTAGGCCATCAGCAGGAGCTCGTTGGCGTGCAGCTCCTGCGTGTACTTCCTCAACAGGTCCGCCGGCTTGATCCGGCCCGACTGAAGCAGCCGCACGATGAACGTGCCAGTGCCCGTGAACGGGTCTAGGACGTGCACGCCCTCGTCGCTAATGGAGGCGCCGAAGTCTTTGGCCAACACGTCGTCGACGGCGCGGATGATGAAGTCGACGACCTCCACCGGTGTGTAGACGATGCCCAGAGACTCAGCAGTCCGAGGGAAGGCGAGTTTGAAGAACTTCTCGTACAGCTCGGTTACGATCTTCTGCTTGCCTTCGGCGTTCGTGATGCCTTCGGCCCGGACCCGGACTGAGCGGTAGAAGGATTCGAGGCTGGCGACCTCGGAGTCCAGATTGTACTTCTCCAGGATGTCGACCATTGAGTCCATGACCTGAGAGACCGGGTTGTTGGCCGCGAAAGAGTAGCCCTCGAACAGTGCCTCGAACACGGGTTTGGTGATCAGGTGCTGGGAGAGCATGTCGATGGCGTCGGACTCGGTGATGGAGTCGTTCAGGTTCCCGCGCAAGCCCTGCAGGAAGACCGTGAACTCTTCCCGGGGCCGGACGTCCTCGCCGTCCAGGATGGTCCGGATCCGCAGCACGTGCCGGTCGGCGATTTCTTTGACGTCCTTGGCCCAGGATTCCCAGTAGCGGCGGTCCCCGACCTTCTTGACCATCCGGGCGAAGATAGCATTCCGCCATTGGTCAGCACCGGCCATGTGAAACAGGGCCTCAGTGCCGGCAGTCTTCTGGCTATCGCCCGGTCCGACAAGGTCGTCACCAAACGGGTCCGAGACTGTGATGACGTCGATCTTGTCGTTGACGTTCCGGTTCAGCTCGAGCTTGTTGATCATCGCGTCGAAGCGGTCATCGTGCGCCCGGAGCGCCTGCAGGACATCCCAGACGACCTTGTACTTCTTGTTGTCGTTCAGGGCCGTCTCCGGGTCCTGGCTGGCCGGCACGGCGATCGGCAGAATGATGTAGCCGTACTCTTTGCCTTCGGCTTTGCGCATTACCCGGCCCACGGACTGGACAACGTCGACCTGGGAGTTGCGCGGGTTCAGGAACAGGACGGCGTCCAGGGACGGCACATCCACACCTTCGGAGAGGCAGCGGGCGTTGGAGAGGATCCGGCAGTTGTCTTCACCGGCGTCCTCGGCCTTGAGCCAGTCCAGTTTCGCGGAACGTTCCAGGACGTTGAAGGTGCCATCAACGTGGTCCGCTTCCAGCTTCAGCGCCGGCACCTCCGACTCGCCTTGGTTGACGAGCAGCTGCCGGCCGACGAGCTCGAAGTCGGCGGCGAGCTTCTTGGATTCCTTGATGTTCCGGGCGAAGGCAACGGCCCGGCGCATCGGGGAGCTGTCGGTGATCTCCAGCCGCTCTCCGTTGACCCCGCGTTTGGATAGTCCGTTCCAGCAGCCGACGATCCGTGCGGCGTCGTCCAGGTTCAGATCACCGTTCTCCTCGAACAGGCCCTGGAAGGACTGGCTGACCGCTTCTTCGTTGACGGCGAGGACGAGGACCTTGTAGTCGGCGAGGTGGCCCATCTCCACGGCCTTGCCGAACCCGAGGTGATGGAATTCCGGCCCGTAGACGGCCACGTCATCCATGGAATAGACCGTGACGTCGTCCTGGGCGGCTTTGGCCCTGGACTCCTGAACGTAGATCCGCGGAGTAGCCGTCATGTAGAGCCGTTTGCCGGACTCGATGTAGGTGTTGT
Source organism: Pseudarthrobacter arbutini (assembly GCF_054510915.1). Classification (NCBI taxonomy): domain Bacteria; kingdom Bacillati; phylum Actinomycetota; class Actinomycetes; order Micrococcales; family Micrococcaceae; genus Pseudarthrobacter; species Pseudarthrobacter arbutini. Next base: position 227,052 of record NZ_JBTNDQ010000005.1, read on the forward strand.
CGTGAACCCGGACGAAAGCAGAATCGTCGTGGCTGGCTTCGGTGATACCCGTGGTGCGGTGGGCCTCGTCGCAGACGATCAGGTCGAATTCCGGGAGGCCGTCCTTTTGGGCCTGGGCGATCACGTCAATCGACTGGTACGTGGAGAACACCACCGTGATGGCTTCCTGGCCGGTGCTGATCCTGGCCCGGTTCAGGAGCTTGACCGGATCTGTGGTGGCCGGGAACGCAAGATCGTGGACGCTTACATCCTCATGCTCGCGCCGTCCTACCTTGGTGTCCGAGCAAACGGCAAGGGGCCGCAAAGGGACGGTCGCCTGAGCGGTCCATTCATTCAGGGTCTGCTGCAGCAGGGCGATGGATGGCACCAGGAACAAGACCGAGCCGCCAACGGGCACGAGCTCCTCGACAATCTTCAGGGACGTGTACGTCTTTCCGGTGCCGCACGCCATGATCAGCCGGCCACGGTCGCTGACTTCGAAACCGCCGGCGACATCATCAATGGCCTGGCGCTGATACTTGCGGGGCTCCTTCTGCCCGAACTGGCGCATCTGCTCCGGTGCGTCAACGCTGAACTCTGACCAGTCGATCGTGGAGTCTGCCAGGTCCGCGAACCGCAGCCGGGTCATCGGCTTCGACTGTCCCTCCAGCGCTTCCTCGGCATGCTTGGACCATTTGTCGGTGGTGGAGACCACCATCCCGTAAGAGAAGTCCGTCTTACCGACGGCGGTGAAGAACGAGTCGATCTGCTTCTTGTCCAGCGTCCTGGCGGGGTCGTAGAACTTGCACTGGATCCCGGTCAGCTCGCCGGTGTAGCGGTCCCGGGCGACCAGGTCGATGCCCGTATCGACGTGCCCGTCCCGCTCCGGCCAGTCGTTCCACAGCCAGACATCGGAGAACTGGTCAGCATACTTGGGCTCCAACTCCAGGTACCGCTTCATGAGACGTTCGAACTTGGTCCCTTTGTCATGCTGGTCGGTGGCCGAAAAATACAGCCTGTCAAGAACGTCTTCGAAGCTAGCGGAACCCATGAACGTATCTTGCCTTATGCGCGCGAAGGCGGAGCAATTAAGTCCGATGAAAGTGGTGAATCACCTATGGCGCCAGGCTTGCGCTGACCGGTGGGTCGCGGCACGGGCACTAGCTGAGGAGGGCGACGGCGCGGGCGATCACCAGCGCCGGCAGCACAAACCCGCCGGCCGCTTCGAGTCCCATGAGCATTTTGGCCCCGCTGGAGAGCGGCAAGTGTCGGTGGGGCCGAATGCTGTGTCGTCCAGCTAAGCTGGCAACGACTTTTCAACCGGAGGCAATGACATGGGCGTTTCAGCCAGCTTTGGAGCGATGCCTCCCCGATGCCTTGCCTTCGTGGTGCTGTTGATCGCGGCGATGACGTCCTGCTCTACGGCCCCTACGTCCGCCCCCGGTTCGTCGGCGGTGGGACCGGCCAGGGACTCCGCGACTCCCACGACGGAAACGACCGGCGCCGGGAACGGCTTGGTCACGGCATTGCATGCGCGTTGTGATGTGGGAAACAAAGTCCTGCAATATCTGGCTAGTGGGGACAATGGTGGCGACCCGCAGCTTGATGTCTTGCTGTCCAAGTATGTCGGTGTCGGTCTGCCACAGGCCCGTGCCATTGCAGACCAGCAGATCCAACAGTGTGATGCCCACCTGTCCGAGCAGGAGGCGGCCCAGACATCGGCCGCTGCAGCTTCCCGTGCGGCGTCATCGCAGGCTGCCAAGGCAACGACGGAGGCGGCAGACGCAGCTAAGGACAAAGCAGCCGTCCAAGCCACACAATCGAGTTCTTGTGCCGCCATTGGCGGCCAGGTAGACACCAATTTAGGCTGGTGCGCTTCCACAGTGAAGGGCAACCCGAGCGGTAAGCCGGGTTCTGACTGCTCATACGCCAGCGTGGCGTTCAACCCTGACGGCACCCTGGCCAGCTGGTCATCTTCCACTACGAGAGATTTCTACCCAGGCTGCTTCCAACTCTGATCCGACGCAAGCGACTGGGCCGGATGTTCCTCGCGCGATCTGGTGGGGGCGCTTCGTTCGGCACGATCATCTTCTTGCCCCACACCCAGGCGAACGTCTGCAACGTACTGGCATCCATCGACCATTGGGTGCTGGGAATACCGGCGGGGCAGCCTTGGGGGTCGCCCGTACCGGGAAGCGCCTTGCCCATCCGGCACCAAGGCCTGCACTGGCTGACCCGGGCCGTCGGCGTTCCGCCGGGAATCGATTGCGTCCGCCCTTAGACTCCGGTTATGTACACACGGGAAATGCCGGTCGATGAATGGACACCTTTGCGTCAGATGCGCCCGAAGCGTCAGATGCCTCAGCCCGCACCGGCGGTCGAGCACTTCGGGGAGCGGCTGCGGCAAAGCAAGTATGGCCACCGTCTGACCCGGGAGATGTACGCAGTACCGAACAAGAAACCGTCCGCGGTGAGGCCGCGCGAGGACGTAGGCGAGGCATTCTGGGCATCGCAGGCCTGGGCCTATGAGGATGAGGCCCACACCATCCTCTCGGATGAGTTCTGCAGTCAGCAGCATGACAACGCCCTGGAGAACTTCGACCTGAACATGGCCTTCTTCGCCCAGATTCCAGCCGACGCCTTCGAGGACGCCCTGACCGAGCTGCTGGTCAAGAACAAGTCGCTGCGGGAGGTCACCGACCTGAAGACCCTCGACTGGGAAGAAGGCGCCTACGTGATGGTGCTGGACGGCTACCGGCAGGCGTACATCGGACAGGCCGTGGACATGCGGGCGCGCATCAGAAGGCACTGGACCACCAGCAAGCAGTTCGACCGGCTGCTGTGGGGCCACAAGCACGAGTCAGTGCTGTCGGTCGATTCTTTCCGGGCCTTGGACACGACCAGGATCTTTGCCGCTAAGACCATTGACGCCGACCGGCTCGAGCGAAGGCTGGTGAAGAACTTCCCGCCGGACTTCCTGCTCAACCGCATCGAAGGCGGTGTGCTCACTGCCGTACGCGGGACGTTCATCGCCACTGAGATCAAACGCCGCCAGCTCGTAACCGACCCTGGGGTGGCCCCGGATGTGTCAGGCGGTTCGTGAAGGAAGCGTCACCCTGTCCCGGCGGCCGGTGATGTCGCGGGCGGTCAGGATCGCCTCGGATACGGCACGGGCAGCTTTACCCGGCAGGTCCTCGGATGTGAAGCCGGCCAGCTGACGCAGCCCGCGGTTCAGCCGCCTCGCTTCCTCACTGCCAGGTGAAGTCTTCTGTCGTGCCTCGGTCAGCAAATCCTGGGCGGGGACCGGTTCGTGGAGTGCCATTCAGGAACGGGGCTTCAGCAGCTCACCGCGGTTCACTTCCGCCAGGAGCTGTGCGGTGGAGTAAAAGCGGAGAACTTCACCGCCGCTGTGGGAAGTGTGGTCCAGAACCCAGCTTCGGTGGCCGCGTCGGTACGCCAAGACTTCATGGCCGTGCTCATCCCTGTATCGGAGTTGCTCACCGATGGCGGGGAGAACTATGGCCGGTGCGGGGGCGGCGCGTGACTGACGGGCCACATCCCGTTAGGACCTTCTGGCACGGATCCGACGCGTCGGCGTCGGAGGCCTACTTGAGGGAGGGAAAACTCCAGCCCGTCCCCGCCGACCTCAGGATCCTCAAGGAAGCGGGTCCAGGGGGCTTCCGCTTTCCCATGTTCAGAATCCTAGCGACCGTACATCTGGATGACCGCGGGCGATGATGACCACGTTAAGCCGGACCGCCATGTCCTGAGGTGGCTGCGGGAGGTGCTGGGACGCACGGTCTTGGTTCTGGAGGCGCGCGGATTGTTAGTCGAAGCCGCGGGCATACTGTCGGTAACTCCTTGGGTCCTCGACCATGCAATCTGGAAACTAATGTCGAAGAAAGGGCGTCGCAGGCCGCAGAGGGAAATGTGATCGGGAATCAGGCCTCATTTGCTAACCCGGCTACCCGGAGTGGCACTTCGAAGATATGGCGTCGGATTCCAAAGAACTCATCCAGACCGACTGTGTTCCGGGAAATCCCGGCAAGATGCAACCGCCGAATAAGCGCCCAATCCTCCACTGTGATCACCCACCCAATCGTTTGGAAAAGGTGGCTCAGTTTTCAACCCGTCACAATGGCTCAATTTTCGACCGTCACCGACATTACCGCCGAATTGAGATTTCGTGACTTTCGCCTAGGGACACGACATTCAGGTAGTTCTTTAGCGCATGGGCGGAAACCCTTGTCAACATCGAGCCGTACTGGATGGACGCGAAGGGCGGACTAGGCCCGCATGCCGCGCCCATCCTCGGTCAATACTTGGCCGTGCATACAACTTCCTGATGGTGCGCGTAACGACCCGCTGTCACTTTGCGACCGCTGGCGCTGTCAGTCTACGCACGCGAACTGCACTAGCGTGGAGCTCTCGTCGACGCAGTGACCTCGACAGCTTCATACCCAGCATAAAGTTTGGCGTAGATAGGAGTGGATGTATCCATGCGCCAAAGGGCTGTAGTCAAGGCTTCATACAAGAGTCCCCGCTTCTTGGCTGGTATCAATTGACCTGACGTCTTCATGAATGAAGCCATTTTCTCCAAGTCTTTATTGAGTGTTTCATCTCTGTGCCTGTTGTCGCGGTCGAGAGCCCGCAACGCTATGATGCAACATTCTGCGATGGCCGCAGAAAGTCGTTCATCTTTGAGGGCTTCCTTCAGAAATTGGGCACCTGTGTGGAAGCCGCTCATCGCATTCTCGAAGGCCTTGACGTATTTGTGATCCTTGAAATGGGCTTCTCCCCAACGGGCCCAGCCGTCAGTCAAAGCCGTCACCGCTGCAACGCGCTCGAACCCCGTTGAAGTTTCAACAAGATTCTCTAGGAGAATCTGCCCGCCCAAGAAGTCGCCAGTCCAAATTCGGACTCGGCCAAGAAGGGCCGCTGTGTCGTAACACGGTGCGAGGGCATAGGCCTTTTCTGCATGTGGGAGTGCCAAGATGGCGTTGTGCAACTTTCGCCCAAACACTATCGCGAGTTGGAAACTGGCGATGGCAGTAGCGGAATCTGCTGTCGCATACGTGAGCGCGACCTGATAGTCGGCAACGGCTGACTCTAACCGCCCAAATCTGCTGTGGACATCGCCTGAAACTCTGTGAACCTCAGAGAAATCCGGGTTGAAACTGCGTGCCCTTTCGATGATTTCCGTAACTTGGTCCAAACTGCGTCCTGACGCTGCTAACTTCGTGGCGCTGCGGAGAAGGTAGATCGTGGGTCTATCCTCCGGTGTTCGCTCATGAATGTTACGTGGGTCGACGGCACTGCTTACCATCCTCTTTGACTCCAAGAGCTGCAGATATTCACGCTCGCGCCTAAGGACTTCGGCTATGAACGTACCCGTGTGGTCTGGTCTCTTCAGAAAGGACCTGGCCGTTGGCGTGAGCGCGAGGCTGCTGCCGGCTTGCCCAACCGCCATGGATTCAACGGCAACAAGTGATCCTCGGGTTAGTTCCTGCGTCACGGTCCGAAGCTCATCGATTGAAAGGTCCGTCAAGACTGCAAACTCGTCGAAGCCAATTCGGCGGTCTAGCGCACGCAGTACAGTCAGAACTGCCTTTGAGTCCTCGCGCAGACTCTCGTAAACATTTTGGACGCAAAAGTTGAGAAGTTCGCGTTGATTTCGGAGAACGTCGGCAGGAACTTGCCCCGACTCGCTGGCCAAGACGTACCATCGGATAGCTAAAGGACTGGACCGGAGCTCACTAACTATCGTCTCGGCAGCTTCCTGGGCGAGACTCGCCAGACGTTTTTGCCGACGCGAGGACGCGAATTTGCGTAACAGGAGGACGGCCTCATTGACGCCAAGGGGAGACAGCGGATAGCGGCGTTCCAATTGGCCGATACCGATTCGACTCGTAAATAGGAATCGCACGGTATCAGGCAGTTCATCATGCAAGTGGACGATTTCGTCGCCATTTGCTGACTCAAGATTGTCTATGATGATGAGGCAGTCGATTCCTAGGAGCGCTTCAGCGAGCTCGGAAATGCTTCCTGAAAAATCGGTCGTGAGGCCCCGACCCAACACCCCGATTGTCTCGTCAATGCCTCGTATAGCATCGCGAAGTTCCTCAACGCCCGAGGCCGTCAGCTTTTCCGTCTTGAGAGAGACCCAAAGAATGGCTTCGTAGGGATTGTCATCGCTATCGACTAGCTTGTAGGCCACATCCAAGGCCAGTGCTGTCTTCCCGATACCACCTTCCCCAGTGACGGTGATGATCCGGTTACGACGTTGCCGGAGTGCGCCTAGAAGCCAGGACGATTCGTCGCGGCGGCCAATGAATGAGGTTTCATCGTAATCGGCGGCGGGGAGGTTATGGACGATGCGCTCGTCGCCGGGGACGGTACCTTCGAAATACGGCTCCCAGCTACTGTCCTGCCGTAATCTCCCCAGAATAGTCTGTGTTTGTGTCCAGAAGGCTCCACTGAATGGCGACAGAAGGGTCACTGTCTTAGCTGGGTCGTCAGCATTAAGAGGCCGTCCGTGCATGACTCGGTGTCGGATCGGAACTAGCTGGGACACGCTGGCGGCAGCTGATGACAGCTCTGCAGCCAAGTTTGTAGGAATTGATCCTTTGTTCCTCAGCAGAACGTCATAACCTGCTTGGAGGTCCAGGTAGTGAATGACGCTAACTTCGTTCCCGTTTTCGTCGGCTGCTTGTTTTAGCCGCGCATTGGACAGTTCGGTTGCGTTCAATAGATCAGATTCATCGATGTGATCAAGCAGGTGCCCTTCAATAGCTAGGCGCATGTCCTGCTCGAAAGCATCGATCAATACATATAGCCGCGCTCTGCTCATCCGGACGTCATCTGATTGCCTGTCGCGAGATCCTCTTAGCTTATGCATGTCGCCGTTGTCCCCTCGTAGACTCGAATCCGATCTATCCCTGCACTCAAAACAAACCCTATAGGTGCATTTGTTTCCGGCACCGCAATTGGTGCACTTTGGATTCGACGGCGATGCAGACCCCGGGTTTGAGCATGAAGCTGCCATTAGGGTTCCGTATGGGAATGTTTCCTAAGGGATAACGCTGATAGCCTGGCGGGCCGCAATCCGCTGCTGCCAAGGCCTCTTCAGGTACACGTCATGGTTGCACTACCCCCGAGGGCGTATGTCCCACAGGCATGCGAACTTGCAAACGCGAACAAGATACCTCTCGGATTGCCCGGGCGCGGCTACTGCCACATAGGGTGGAGCGGGCGCTTTTGCTTGAGGTCTTGGACGAATCGGTCCTTTGTTATATTCCACACAATTTCCAAGACCCTGGCTTCTTTGTACGTGGAGCGGGCGCGCTCGTCCGTGAAGGCATGTGTGTATGGGCCGTCACGCTCAGGTACGTAGTCGAGTGCGAATGTGTGGTCTTCGTGATATTCGACGTTGAAGTATTTCCGGAAGCATGAAATGACCTGATTGGACCTGTCAGACGGGGCTGGATGCGTTCCATGTTCTGGGTCCACCCAATGCTCGTCACCGGTAGTTAGCAAGTACAGGGCGCGGCGGTGGACATCAAGACATGCGAGAGCGAAAAGTGCACTACCCAGAGTGAGATCCGGCTCGACGGCGTCGAGGTGGGCTGCCGATAGGACAGTCATGATGGTGGCTTGGGAATCTGCGAAGTACTCCTCGCTCCCTATAGGATTTACACCTTCGGGTGGCTTAGCCGGGGTCCAATGGCCGTGCCCGTACTCATGCCCGATGATCCACCGCTCCGCCATCCCAATAGTGAGCCCGAGCACGGGAAGCTGCTCCTCTGGCACAGTTTCGTTCGCAGTAGCCCTCGGGTAGCCGCCGAAGAAGTAGGCCTCTAGGGTGTGATAGAGACGGTCGACGGCTGCAGGATGATTAACGAGCCGATTTCGTATCGTGTCGAAGTTCCAGGAAACATGTAACGTGGCCTTAACCCCGGGCACGGTGTTCCGTTCAGGGCGGACGGCTTCCACGACAACCTTCGCGCATTGGTATACGAAGTCCACAAGTCCGCTGTTCAGCACGACTATGTTGTAGTCCCCGACTTCAAGGCGTTCAGAAAAGGCGTTCACTTCGGGGTTGTGAGCGGTTCCAAGGAGGAAGCGCTTACAATCACTGCCCAGTAGCTCATACGCCAGCTCTATGGAAGCGGCTTGATGCGCCAGGAATGCTAAGTAGCCGGGGTCCTCCCGGGGTCCAGGTGCAACGCGACGGATGAGGGTCTGGCCATACGCGATCCGTCTGGTCTCCAAGTCCGGGTCATAAGTCCAAATGCCGCGCTTCACTCGGCCCGTCCCGGCAGGGTCCGGAACGGTCTTTGTCAACTTACGATGCAGTTCGAGGGCACGATCAGTCACCGGCGGACTTTGCGATAATGACGTGTACTGCTGTTCCTGAGCGGCGCGCAGTGCCTCTCGTGCTGCCGGCAGCGCTTCCTCCGGACCAAAGGCGCTCATACTGTTAGTTGGGGCAACTTAATTTGCCGGATGTATCCTTGGGTATATTTCGCCACCTTCTCCGAAATCTGGGGCGCCAGGTTGTCCAAAGTCTCGTCGACAACACCTAATACAGCCTTCTGATGACTGAGATGGGCCTCCTCGGTCTTGAACTTGAAAACCAAGGTCTGGGTCAGCTTGGACGAGACGGTAAATCTGAAAGCCAGGAGGAAGATTTCTAGTTCTCCGTCGGCATTATCCAAGGCAACGGCGACTTGGAATTTCGCGGTCTCGGAATGCGTCTGACGGCGGAAGATTGTGACTGCAGGGCTGCCCTCATCGAGTTGCTGTAACGCCTCCAATGCGGCGACCAGCACTTGGTATCCCGCAAGGGCAGGGCCAGTTAGGAGGCCTACGGCTACTTTGAGAACGGCCTTCTCCACGTCGGCCTGTATGGCTACGTCCTCTTGGAGAACGGCACTTTTCTGTTCGACCAAGAGCCCGACAGCGCCCAAGGTACTGAAATACGTGGCGTACCAGTCTTGGACGTCGTCCTCACCTTCGGCAGCCAACTGTGCGAGCAACATGGCATTTTTCACTACTCGCCGCTTCTCCGCGTCCACGCCTTTCACGAAGCTCTGGACCTGCGAGCCTATGACGAGCGCTTGATCCTCGTCAGTCAGTGCCATAAAGGGTGGAGGTGCACCCTCTAGGAATTTTTTCCCGTGCGTCGGCACCCCTGACAGGTCCAAACTCTCAACAAAGCTACGTGCAATGCTGACGTCCGTTGTGCTCATGACCATCACTCCTTCGAGGCTCGGCGTTCAACACCGCACGGTTAATGCCGCTGTGGCTGCCCCGCCTTGACGGAACCCGCGGGCTAATATCATGTGTCCGATGTGAGTGAAGGCACAAGGGGTTCATGCCCGCATTTTTCGAACGCCGATAGGTACTAACTGGTCGTCCGAGGTGGACCTCATTGGTCGCTTCCAAAAGTCCGTAGGCCTGACGTCGGCGGACAGGACTTCGGAGGCGGCCTGGTAGAGGATTGCCGCCCGCTCCGACAGCCTCAGAACTTACGCGCACTCCATCGCGGAAAGCTTTGTCATCACGCTGACGGAGACCGTAAAAGTACACGTCATGGTTGCACTACCCACGACGCTGTCGCGAAGATATATACGCGTGTTGCTTAGCGTCCAGATAATTACTCAACTATTCCGGTGTGTTAATGCTCTGGACATGTCCAGAGCGGAGGCGTTCAATTGAAGCTGTGGCGCTTGACGCGCTGCGGTGACCGCCGTCAATGGCAGTCGCAGTTGCTGTCCGCTGCAAGGAGGGGGCGGTATGGACCAGCAAACATCGCAAGGACCGGGGCCGGCTCGAATTGCGGCGGACGCCTTTTCATCGCTGCATCTACCGAGCCGCCTGACGCTGGACGGACTCACTGCCATCGTGGCAGCCCGGCGCCGGCGACGAATCGAGATCGAGGCCACGACGATCCTTAACGGCACGTCCGTCTGCGGTCTGTGGCTGTCGACCGATACTCGGGAAATTATTCTGCACGCGGTGACGGACTCAGCACTCCATAGGCAGCAGTTCATCCTGCATGAACTTGGGCACATGATCCTGCGCCACGATGAATTGAGCGTTTCCTCGGACTATGCCGGCAGCCTCTTCCCAAATCTTGACGGAGAAATGGTGTCACGGGCTCTGGCCAGGAGCAGCTTCGTTGACGACTTGGAGGCCGCAGCTGAGACGCTCGCAGACCTTCTTGCTGGCGCTATCCGCGACAGCACCATGGAGCCAAGATCATTTGAACAGGTCTTCGGGTGATCCAGGCAGTCGCCGCTGCCGTCATCTGGTGCCTCGTCTTGTGCCTGCTGCCCGGTGCCCGCACCAGGAAAGACCACAGCATTCTCGTTGCCGCCGTGGCGATCGCAACTGCGCTTTCCTTGAATGTCGACCCGATCTATCTTGCGGGTGATCGACTTCTCGGCGGCCGCAACCTCCTGGATCTTTTCTCGAACATCTTGATGGTCGTGGGAATCTACTTCCTTTCCCAAGCGATCCTCCGGGCCGCAGAGCTCAATGATGCACCTGCGCGCGGAGACCGTCGTGGCCTCCTAATCTTGGGTCTAGTCTCCGCGGGGCTGGTCCTCGCATTCCTCCTCATCAAAGCGCCCATGTCCTCAACGAAATTCATGTTGGATTATGGGGACCAGCCTGCTGCCGCCCTCTATTCGGCCGTTCAGTTTGTCTACATCGGGGTGGTCGTCGGCGTCACCGGATACGTGTGCTTTAGATTCCGACGGCGCATGGCCGCTTCCTACTTTCGCGTCGCCTTCACCCTCATTGGCATTGGGTGCGCCCTGGCTCTCGTTGTCGTCTTTGCCGTCCTGGGAATGGATGTCGCCCACCTTCTGGGAGACCAGTCAACGATGGAGCAGTTGGCCGCCGTTTACGACACGAGTTTTGTCGGGGCCATGGTGTTCCTTTGTGCTGGGCTTGCCCTGCCACCGGTCGCCCGCCGGATCGTTCGACGAGCACAACTGAGGACACAGACTGACTTACTGGAAAACCTCACATCCACTTGGGAAAAGGCGACTGCGAGGCGCAAGGATGGACGCCTGGCGGCGCCCGCGGCAGCCATCGAACGGGGAGACCCTGACACGCGAAAGCTTCATCGGATGATTGTCGAAATTGAGGACGCTCTCCTGATGGATCCGGCCGCTGCTAAGTTACTGGATGAAGCTGATTTCCAAACATTGACTCGAACGGAGGATTACCTGGCCTCCAATCAAGGTATGCAGGATGGTCGAGTGGGCCTGGCACGATGGGGGAGGAGGAAGGATACCAGTGGCAGATGATGCCGGAGAACCCTCGGAATCGCCGCAGGCGAGGCTCGCCCGCAAGATAAACCTCTTGCTGGATTTGTATGAGATCCGAGGCGCAGGGCCCTTGTCCTACAGGGAAATCAGCCAAGACATGGCTGACCGTGGCACCCCGTTGTCACGATCAAGGTGGGCCTACATGCGAAGCGGTGATAGCTCCCTGGCCATGGATCAGGAACTTCTCCAGAACCTCGCGACGTTTTTCGGCGTAGACCGTCGGTACCTTCTTGACGACTCAACAGAAGTACCCGAGCTGGTGGAAGCACAGCTGAGCCTCTTGAAATCGATGCGTGAGGCTCGGGTTAGGAACTTTGCGGCCAGGCAACTCCAGGACTTATCCCCTGAAACGCTCGCCCGACTTCGGGATGTCATCGACAAGCATGCCAGGGGCGGTGAAGATGAAAGCTCCTAGAGTGCTGGGCCCTTTAGCCTTCGGAGCCGTAAGTGCAGCAGCAGTAACGTTTCTCAGTGCTGCCTACTTTGCGCGCCGGGTGGTGATTCCCACGACTACGCGCCGGGAGGATCTTGTCATCAGGCAAGTCTTCACAGGAGAGGACGGATCCCTGAAGATCGAACTGCCGGCGACGCCACTGACGAGAGCACCAGGCCGATACAGCTTGTGGTTCGGCAACGGCAAGGGGCACGCCTGCGTCGGCGATGTCGTAGACGAGGACACCAGCGGGGGAACGGTGACACGGCTCGTCGAGCGTGTGGATTCGGGCGACCTACATGCTGCCAGAGCCGGCATCTGGAGCGGCTACGCCTACTCCAGACCTGAGCAACTCGGCCTGCCTTTTGAGGACGTGAAGATCAAGGTCGACGCCGGAATGGCACCCGCATGGAAATTCCCGCCGACGACGGATGGTCCGGTGGCCTCGACATGGGCTATCCACACACACGGCATGGGCGGGAAACGCGCTGGTGCCCTTCGAGGTGTTCCTGTTGCCAGCAAGCTCGGCCTGACATCACTGGTCGTGTCATTCCGCAACGACGGCGAAGCACCGCCGTCGAACGATTCCCGGTACTCTTTGGGCCAGAATGAGTGGTTGGATCTCGAAGCAGCCATCCAGTTCGCCGTGGACAACGGTGCCAAGCGCCTCGTTTTGTTCGGATGGTCTCTTGGCGGTTCCATGGCTCTCCGTGCAGCAAATCTCTCAGCCCATTCGCAGCGGATCATCGGCCTGGTACTCGTGGCTCCGGTCTTGGATTGGGCTGAGACCTTGACGTCCAACGGGAGCGCCAGCGGATTGCCGAAAGCTGTGACCAGGGTCGGACTGAAAATGTTGGGTGCGAAAGCAGGACGTTGGGCTACTGGACTGGAGCAACCTCTTGATCTTCCAACGCTGAATTGGGTAGCCCGCGCCGGTGACCTCCAAACGCGAACGCTCATACTGCATGGCATCGAGGACAAATCGACTCCGGTGGAGGTCTCGGAGCGTTTGGCAGCTCTGCGACCCGACGTCGTTCAGTTGGTGTGCTTCGAAGTTCCAGGGCATTCGCTTGAATGGAACGCCGACACCGAGAAGTGGGAGTCGTCCGTGGCCCGATTCCTGCACTCGCTGCCCGCCGCCTGAAACGTGGCTGCAAGGTCCGCAAGCACTTTCTCGATCTGATCCCGCTGTGCCCTATACGTTCCCGCCGCCAAGCTGACCATGCGCGCCTCGCATAAAAGTGCGAGATGCTTGCGCACAGAGGAATCAGACACGTCTAGGGCTGCAGCGACCTCATCGGGGGTAGCCGGGCCATGGGTGATCAGAAAGCGAATGAGGCGGCTTCGCGTCCGATTCATCAAGATGTTCGCCATGGAGACCACAATCAGTTGACGAGGACTTTTTTGACGGCTGTAGACGGGTCTACAGCAAAACGATACGCTCATCTACATAGCGATGGAAGAACGAAGCCCCACATATTGCGGGAGGAGTTCGTCAAGGCAAACTGGGCAGAAATCGATGGCTCACTGACGATAGTCAGGTCAGGTTCGGGAGGTGAAACGTGTCCGAAGATGGAGAAAGTCGCAAAGGCACGGAAAGCTCGCCCCAGGCCGAACTTGCACGCCGCTTGAACCTGCTGCTCGACGTCGTCGTTGCCGAGCGAGGACAATCCGTCACGTTCCGCGAAGTCCAGGAAAAGCTGGCGGAGAAGGGAATCAAGCTTTCCAGAGCCCGCTGGTTCTACATGAAGGACGGCACGGGCAGGCTGGTGAGCGACCCGGCACTACTGGGCGCCTTGTGCGAAATCTTCAATGTGGATCCCGCTTATCTGCTGGGTAGCGAGGCCGCAGACCTGCCCCAGCGCATTGACTCGCAGCTTGAGTTTGTGAAATCTCTCCGCGCTGCGAGGGTGAAGACGTTCGCGGCCCGGACCCTTGGTGACGTGTCGCCAGAGACACTTCGGGCGATCACGGAGTACCTGAACAAGGACATCAGTCGCCGGCCAGAGGGAGAGAGTGCCGCGGCCAGTCCGCAGTCGGATGCGAATGAGCCGCCCGAGCGAGCAGACTAAACGTCTGCAACATCGTTCCACCGCACTGCGGCTACTGCTCCAGCAAGTACTTAAGGTGAGCGTCGAGCAGTTCCTTGATGCGGACAGGGTTCGCGGAATACCGAGGTGACCGTCCGTGCCTACGCCCAGGCTCGACGTCGACCATCACCACACCTGCCTCTTCGAGCGCCGCCAGGTGCTTGGCCACACTGGGATCGCCCGCACTGACAGCAGCGACGATATCCCCGCGCGTCGAAGGCCCACTGGAAGTGAGGAATCGAAGAATTTCGTTTCGCGCCCGGTTGCCGAAAGTTGCGACGGCAGCCTCGACGTCGGCCGACCAGGCGGCGTCGTTAGGCTGCGTAATTCTCGGCATAAGGTCATTCTTCCCGAAGGTAGCGCAAAAAGTAAGAACAGCACTCTTGACGATACTTTAATTATCTTCGACAATAATTCCTATAGCTTCTTCTGATCGTTGTTGGATCTCCGCATCCACTAACTGGGGTGGCCGTTTGTGCGACTCTGCGAACTACTCGATCTGAACAGTCAAAGCGGTGAAGCCATGGAAATTGAAGCCAAGGCGTATCAATCTACAAAGGGCTCAGACACGGTCGTTGATGTCGACGTCTCATTGCGAAGCGCACGTCCGCCGGGAGAACCCGTCATCCAGATCGACCGGATCATGGTCGCGGTTGATGGTGTGCACCGTTACGTCGTGTCCCGCCTCGCGCGAATCGGGCGATCCTGCGATGTGGATGACGTTATGCAGGACATCCGGGTCGCCGTATGGGACGGGGTTGCGCGGGGTCGCTACCGGGAGCTGCCCGGCATCCCGTTTGAAGCGTGGGTCCAAGGTGTCTGCAATAAGATCTGCGCTGCCCATATCCGGCGCGAGCTTGGCCATCAAACGTTGCCGTTGCTTGTTGACTTCACGACGACGGAAAGCTCACCCGAGCTTCTCGCAATCGTCCATGCGGGAGCGGCAGGAGACGACGTTGAGAACTACGTTGATCAGGCCTGGGCGCAAGCCATGCTGGGCCTGGTCCAGCGCAGCGTCAGCGAGGAAACCTGGACGCTAGCCGTATCCAGCCTCACTGGGCCGAGGCATTACGGACCTCCCTCTCCCAACGACCGGCGTCGATGGCACGCCGTAACTGTCGTTCGGCACACGGCCAAAACAATCAACACGGCCTTGAACTGCCACCCGGAACCCGGATTGGGCGTCGACGAACTCTGCCGGTGTGCTGCCAACTGCCTTCCCACAAACGTCCTCCGGAGCGTCGCAGAGAAGATAGTCCGTCCGGGACTGCGAGGACTGGATAGGTCGGTGCAGATGGCTGCTCTGGCGCGTGAGCTCGGCGTCACCGAGAGGTACATCGCGGTCAATATTGGATTTGCCCGGCAGCTCTACCGGGCAGCTTGGCGCGTGCTTCAGCACGAAGTAAATAGACCGGCTCTGTAGGTCATGGGTGTCGGATATGGAGTGGGGCGATGATTTGGTTTCGTACAGCTGGCCGGCGGCGCTGGCTCGCTGCAGGGCTGGTGACCCTGCTCATGATTGGCGGCAGCTTCCTACTTTTGCCTGCCGATGGCCCCGGCGGACAGGTCTCGCCGACGACGACCGCACCTGCGCCCACAACGGCGAATCCATCAGGCACTTCCACGGCCCGAGGCAATACGTCCGCTGTTCAAGACGAGGCGGACGTTACCGCGGAGGCGACGCGTGATGGTTTGCCACCTACCCGAGATTACCGGGCGCTCGCTGTAGCGGCAGCCAAGGGAATCTACACCTGGGACAGCCGTTCGTCGTCGTACTCGGATGTATATGCCAAGGTGCGGTCTTGGTGGGAGTTGCTTCCTGATGGATCCAACCCCTTATCTGTGCTGGTTCGAGAGTTTGAAGGGACTGGCGTGACAGCAGGTACATTCACAACCCTGGCAGGCCAGTCCGCTCGCCGAAACGGGACTGCTGAGTCCCTGCGTTGCGATCTCGAGTTGGCCAAAGTCCAGGAGTATCCGGCCCCGTGGGAAGGCCTTCATGTTTGCACGGTGACGGTGCAAGTTGTTGACGAGTCGAGTAACGGCAGAAGTGTCTATGCGGCACCGGTCACGGTGATGGTCAACTGTCCTCCTGCCACCACCGCTCCATCGGGGCGGTGCGCCATGGTTGCCTTCTACGCGACCGCAGAGAGAATCGTCTACTAGTGGCTGCACTGGCGGCCGTCGCAGGCCTCATTCGGCACCGGGCATTGCTGAAGGTCGTATCGGCGGCCGCTTCCCTCGCTCTGCTTGTTGGCGCTATGGCATTTGCCGGCGGCGTGGCTGCGATGTCTGGTATGGCGCGCCAATCCGCAGTTGCTTGTGCTCCAGCGGGCACCGAGGTGACCGCTTCACCTAACGTGACTGGTGCTGGCTTGGAAGTTCGGAATGCTGGGCGCTTGCTCTACGAGCTGATGCCTCGGCAGGAGAGCGTTGCACGTGCATACATCGCGGTCGGCAAGCAGCTTGGAATACCGCGCTCCGGGCAGATCATTTCCATCATGATGGCGCTGCAGGAATCAAGTCTGCGCATGCTCGCGAACCCCAGCGTGCCTGCTTCCCTGCATTTCCCCAATGACGGCGTTGGACGTGACCACGACTCGATCGGTTCGGCCCAACAGCGTCCGGCGGCGGGCTGGGGGACAGTTGAGCAGCTGATGGACGCCTCTTACAACGCGCGTGCCTTCTTTGGCGGGCCCTCGGGACCGAATCGCGGTAGTCCTCGAGGACTGCTGGACATTCCCGGTTGGCAGGCAATGGACAAAGGACTGGCGGCCCAAGCCGTCCAGGTATCTGCTTTTCCTGAACTGTATGCGCGTTGGGAGCCGGCGGCCACGGCAATCGTTGCTGCGCTTGAGGGTGGCACTGCTCCTGCCTCCTGTGCAGATTCCTCGCCGTCGCCGCGGCCTGCGGGATCACCACACAACTTGACCCAGTTACGGCAGGACATTCTGAGGTTCACACAGGATGGCCTGGGCGGGCGATACGTGTGGGGAGGCACTGCCTTCAAGGCCTGGGATTGCTCTGGCTATGTGCAGTGGATCTACAGGCAAGCCGGAATCGAGCTGCCGCGAGTAGAACAGTGGCGGGTTGGTGTCCGCACAGAGGATCCCCAGCCAGGAGACCTCGTGGTTCAAAATCCGCAGGGACCCGACAACTGGGGACACGTCGGCATCTACGCTGGTGAAGGC
The DNA here is from genome assembly GCF_054510915.1 of Pseudarthrobacter arbutini. NCBI lineage: Bacteria > Bacillati > Actinomycetota > Actinomycetes > Micrococcales > Micrococcaceae > Pseudarthrobacter > Pseudarthrobacter arbutini. The sequence continues at coordinate 244,087 of NZ_JBTNDQ010000005.1, forward strand.
ATGATGTGGAGTGCCCTCAACCCTGCGGCGGGGACGTTGCTCCATCCAGTGAGTTGGAACCCGGGTACTGCCTATTTTGACCTATTGGGGTAGTCAGAGCAGCATACCTACCTTGGTCGCTGCGCCAACTGTGCTAGCTCTAGCGTTACTGAGGCTGCACTCTTGCTACGCCTGGGCATTCGCCGGGCCAGACTAGGGCAATCAGATTTGCCATATCGAACATGCTGGGGACGAACTCGTGACCCGAGCACCGCAGCGGCGAGTTGATTCTGAATGCCACTACAAAAGCGCCAGAATAGGAGCTGAGCTCGCCACCCCAACCATCAGCGACTACAACCGAGGCGTTTATGTCCCATAATCTCGAAGCACTGACACCCTTTGATTTTGAATCTCTGGCCAAAACTGTCCTCGACGCCGAGTTGCAAATTAATCTGGAGATCTATAAAAGTGGGAAGGACCAAGGGATTGACCTTCGGCACGCATGGAAGGATGAACCTGCGGAGTTGATTGTTCAGTGCAAGCACACTCCGGGTGCGACGATTCGTTCGTTGCGTAGGCAGTTCACCGTGGAAGAGCTCCCGAAGGTTCGCAAACTAGGACCCTCCAGGTACGTCATTTTTACGTCAGCACAGCTGTCAAAGGCCAATAAGTCGGGTCTTCGATCTGACATGACCCCATATGTATTAGCCGATAGTGACATCTATGGGCGTCAGCAGATTGAGCACTTTCTTGAAGCAAATCCTGAAGCCGTTAGATCGCATCTTCGCCTATGGTTAACCAGTAGCAGCGTTCTACGAGCCGTCCTTAATCAGGAAATAGCGGTGCGCTCATCAGATTTGCTGCAAAGAATCGAATCGCAATTGTCGATCTTTGTTGATACCGCAGCTTTACCTAGGGCGCAGGATGTCCTACGGCGGCGTCGCGTCTGTCTAATTTCAGGTCCCCCCGGAATTGGGAAAACCACTCTCGCGCAGATTCTCTGCGCTGAACTGATCGCTGACGGCTATGAGGCGATATTGATCTCAAGTCGAATTAGTGAGGCGTTGAACGTTTGGCAGGAAGATAAAAAGCAAGTATTCGTTTTTGATGACTTTCTAGGTCGATCCGCTAAAGGGGACATTCTCGATAGAAATGAAGACGAAGACATACCTCGATTTGCGGAAAAGGTTTTCGCCTCTCCCAACAAGTGTTTTATAATGACAACTCGAGGCTACATTCTTGGTCAGGCTCGCAATATCTACGAGCGACTCTCGCGCCCTTCCCTCAAACTCGCTGAATGCCTCCTTGAGTTGGAAGATCTTGACACTCGTTCTCGCGCAATGATTTTGTACAACCATGTCTGGGCCTCTGATCTAGAACCGTTGGAGAAGGCCCTATTTGCCGAAAGGTCGACATACTGGCCGATACTGGGTCACAGGAACTACAGTCCTCGCCTTGTCAGTCTTAGCCTGGAACTCCACTCGCAGGCCTTGGACGACGCCAACCTTAGCGCTCCGGAACTAATGCTGCGGAACCTTGACAATCCCATGGAACTTTGGCGGCATGCTATTACTCGGGACCTCCCGGACGATGCGCGAACGATGCTTGATTTGTTCGGGACTTTGGGGGCAAGAGTCAACCTCACACGACTCCGAGACATTTGGCGGGCCACCGTTGACACAGGTGACGAGGCTACTGGTGAGGACCGCTTCGAAACAATTCTTTCCGTACTGGAGGGCGACTTTCTATCCGTGGAAGGGCCCCACGCAGACCCCGTTCTGACCACTGCCAATCCTTCCATCGATGATTTCATGGCATATCGACTTCGGAATCGGAAGGGGTTACTGATGAAGCTTCTCAGAGAGACTCCCTCTCACCGTCATGTTGAGGGTATTCAGAGACTTTTTAGCACTCGGCTTTCGGCAGGTCGTGTAAACACAAAGAACAATGATTGGGAGGGATCGCTTCGGCCCATGGTTTTCACTGCTTATCGACGATTGCTGTTCGCTCTGGATCCGCTCATTCAGGAGCGGCGGATCGATATCCAGGAGAATCTGCGAAGATTAGCCCGCCTCTGGAGCGTCGCCAGAGATGGGGAAGAATTGCAGGAGGCGGTGAAGTTGACCGATGGCCTAGTGGCCGGCTTGGAAGATGGAACCTTCTATGTTGAGTGGGATTGCATAGATGATCTCGTTGGCCTCTTGGTGGAATTGGAAAGCTTTGATGGTGCAAAAAACATCTACGAACTACTTCTTAAAGAGGTCGAGTCCGTCGTCACGCAAAGCCTTGACGGTTGGGAGAGCGCGCGTGAAGCTCTATCACACATAGAAAGGCTATCGACGCATTCCAGCAGAATGCTCCAAAGCCAGATTGAAGAACGGATAGACGACATAGTCAGAGAACAGCTAGGTTCATGGGCGGATCTGCCGGGAGACAACGAGGGTGAGCATACGGGCGACCTCGAGGGGGTGCTGGAATACGCGTCTATGTACACAGATCCTGATGAAGTCTTTCCCGGTTATGAACGCGCCAACACATACGTGAATCAAGCCGCCACAAGCCATGAATTGAACTCCGGCAACCTTTGGGCTGCGAAAGGCCTTGGGTCGGAAACAGACTTCGATGTTGCAGCTCTGATGGACGGCCTCAGATAGTGCTGTACCAAGCAGGTTGGTAGGGGGCCTTATAACCCCTCCAATCTGACTCCGCCCTGTGCACGGATGGCCTTTTTAGTCATGTCGTTCCGTCCCGCAGCTTCCATGAACCTGTGAGCTCATCTGCTCACTCCATGGAATACGACGGACGGAGCACCAATGTTTTTCGCAGCGGTGGACCCGGGGATCACCCCGAACGCAAGCTTTCCCTTCCTAGAATCGCTCAAACAGATCGGCGGCGGGATCCTCGTCGGCGCTTTCATCATCATTGCCATCGTGGCCATCATCGGCGCCGCGATGCTTCTGGCCGGCAAACTTAGCCAGTCGTCACGCCTTGCCTCCGGCGGCGGCGTGATCCTCCTCTGGACAGGTCCCGTGGCTGCCATTCTCGGCGGCATCAACGGCTACATCCTCTGGTCGCAGACGGCCTTCCCGCTTGGGTTTTAGCTCATGCCTGTTGAGTGCGATCTCAATGGATGGTGGCCGCCCGGCTGCGGTCTGGTCTCACAGGCAAACGACAACGCCATGGGTGCAGTCACGTCGCTCTTCGCGAACATCCTCCAAAACATGGCGTCCTGGCTATGGGCCTTCATCACCGGCGCCTTCACAGTGTCAGACGTCGACGACTCCCAATGGCTCTCCATCCGAGGGCTCACGAGCTGGTGGGTCGTCGTCATGATGACGCCGCTCGTCGTCGTGATGATCCTTCAGGTTCTATCCGGCCTCGTGAGCCAGCAGCCGAGACGGATCGGACGTGCGATGCTCGGCGGAGCTGCAGCCATCCCGCTGGTTGGGGCCGCGGTGTATCTTGTCCGGCAACTGACGCGGGCTAGCGACTTAGCCTCGGCCGCCCTGCTCGAATCCATCGGTTCGGATCCTTACCTCGTGTTCATGAGGCTGTTTGGCTTCGAGCGGGCACCAGAAGGAGCAGGGCGGGAATGGAACCTGGTCTCACTGGCTCCGGGGAATACGGGCGGCGCTGCTGGTGCCGTTGTCGTGACTGTGTTGGCGGTTGGCGTCGTCTGGATCCTTGCCTTCATCCTGATGTGTTCAATGATCTTCCGCTCCTTCGCGCTCGTCGTCTTGGCTGCCCTCGCCCCCGTTGCGCTCATGCTGCTTCCTTGGGACAAGACAAAGTCCTGGGCACGGCGATGGTGCGAGGTCGTAGTGGCTTTGGTTCTGGCTAAGCCGTTGGCCGCAACAGTCTTGGCAGTAGCGGTGAAGCTCTTTGCCGAGTCCAAGTCCTTCGCAGGATTGGCAGCCGGGACGGTGGGCATGGTCCTCGCCTGCGGTGCACCTTTGATGGCCTTGCGCTTGGTGAGCTTCGCTGGCGGGGAGTTGGCGGCCGCGGCCCAAACGGCAGGCGGCGGCCATATCCTCTCCAGGAGCAGCAGCGTGGCAGCCCGCCAGATCAGTAGGCAGGCAGGTGGCCGCCTTACACTCGCGAGCCTGGTTGGTCGCTCCGCAATGACTCGGCCGATCAGCTCAAGCCGTGCCCCTTTTCCCACGCAGGTGTTGGCATCCACTGTCCGCTCCGGCGCGTCTTCTATCGGCAGTGGCGGGAGTCGACAGGCTCTGAGCACCGGAACGTCTGTTGGCGCTCCAAGCGCCCCGCACCCGTCGGAGTCTCCGGGTTTCATGCGTGGTGGTTTCCATAAACGGAACGGCGCCGCTGCAACATCTCCGCCGCAAGCACCACTGGAGGCGGCCGAATGGCGAGCGCAGCCGAGAGTGAGCACACCTGGCCCTCCAAGAGCCCAACCTCCGAAACCCCAGCCACCAAGAATCGACCCTCCGAAGGGAGGTACACCTTATGTCTGAGGACTCGCGCGCCCTTGAGGCCGTCAAGTTCCCAAGATACGAGCGCCGAGGGTTCTTCCTCGGGCTCAAGTGGTACCAGCTGCTGATCATCGCCGGAGGAGCCTCCGTCGCCATCGTGGCATCCGCACGCGGCGGCCCGGCAGGCTTATTCTTCTCCGGACCAATGTGGCTCGCGCTCATGCTGCTTGGACTCCTCCAGTACTCTCGCATCCCTTATCCCGTGTGGGCGAAACAGATCGCTGTGTTCTTTTACCGTGCAGCGACAGGCCAGACGGGTTTCCTGGCAAAGCCCGCAGCACCACAACTAGCTGGGCGGCTTGCCCTCCCGGGCGGTCTAGGCAACCTGGAGATCCGAACAACGGCCGGTGGTGAGTGCTTTGTCGTCGACCGCTACGGCAAGGAGGCGGTCGCCCTGCTGCGGTGTAGTACGCGATCCTTTGCGCTCCTGGACGCGGATGACAAGGCGTGGGCCGTCCAGGCCTGGTCACGAGTTCAGGCCGGCATGGCCCAACGCCCGGGCGTGGCCCGGATCGCGATCCAGGATTACACCGTGCCCTATCCGTCGTCGGCCCTTTGGGATTACTACAGAGACAACGCTGCGCAGCCTGACGCTGGTGACGGGAAGCGCACGTGGGGACAAAGCGCGTACGAGGACCTGCTCGGCGCTGCCGGGTCGACCATGAGCCATGAGCTTCTTGTGGCGGTGGTTCTGGACACGAGCAAGGCCCGACGGCGGATCAGGGAGTCAGGCGGAGGGCTGACAGGCCTCGAACGCGTGTTGCGGCTTGAAGTCGAGGCCATCCAAACGTCGCTGGGGACTCACAGCGTGAAGGTGGAGGAGTGGGTCGGCGAAGCGGGACTGCTCGGCATCATTCGTGGTGCGTTCGATCCTGCTGCCCAGCCATCCGCGAAAGTGCCGGCGTCGGCAGCACCGCCGTCGGACGAGTCGGCAGGCAAGGAAACCTCTGGCCTCGACCGGCATCGCCCAATGGCTGTGGAGGAACACTGGACGTATCTACGGACAGACACGGGGTTCCACCAGACGTTCTGGATCGCTGAATGGCCCCGACAGAAGGTTTTCCCGGGTTTCCTGCACCCCCTGATCTATGTGGGCGAGTTCCGCCATACCTTCACCGAAGTCATCCGGGCAGTGCCCACAGCTGAAGCCTTGCGTGACATCCGCTCCGCGCAGGAGGCGCATGAGACCCGCCGTCGCATCAACGCCCGCTTCGACAGGCCACTTACTCGTGAGCAAAAAGCCGAGGAAGAAGAGGTGCTCCAAAGGGAGGAAGAGATCGTTGCCGGTCATGGCGACGTGCGTCCAGCCGCCTACATGACCATCACGGCTACCTCCCTCGAGGACTTGGCCCGGTACCGCCAGGAAATTGAATCCGCCGCTGCTGGAGCATTCGTTGAACTCCGGCTTTTGTACGGTCAGCAGTGGGCCGCGTTTGTCGCCGGGGGGCTGCCGCTTGGAAGGGGACTGCGTTGAAGCAGGCAACGAAGAGTCTTGAGTACGTACCGTCGGGGAAGAACCGTAGCGAACGGAAAGCTCGACGGCGGGTCTCACCTCCCGGGGCAGCATCGGCGAGCGCAGCGGCAGAGGATAGGCAGCAAGAATTCAATGCCTTTCGCGTCACAGGTGACTGGGGGAGCAAGGAACAAAACTCGCTGCGTGGTCCGCATCGGCTGCGTCCTGCGCCGCACCGTGCCTCGACGATGACATTTGCCGCCGCCTATCCGTTCCTTACGGAGTCGGGCCTGGGGCACGAGGGGACATACATCGGCACCGACGTGTTCGGGTCCGGGGCCTTCTCCTACGATCCGTGGATCCTATACGACAAGGGGATCATCAGCGGACCGTCCATTGTTGTGATCGGAACGGTGGGCACCGGCAAGTCAATGTGCGGCAAGTCGCTGGTGACACGATCAATCACATTGGGTCGGAAGGCCGCCGTCGCGTCTGATCCAAAAGGTGAGTGGGTCGCCGTCGCCAAAGCTGTTGGCGGCAAGGTGATCTCGGTTGGTCCCGGCCGCCCTGCAAGGGTAAATCCTCTCGACGCCGGGCCTCGCCCCAGCGCCCTCACCGAAGCCCAGTGGCAAGCGGTAGTGAGGCAACGGCGTCGCTATCTGCTGGTGGCTTTGGTCTCCCTCATGCGGCAGGGCACACCGCTCCGCCCCGTAGAGCACACGGCCCTGGACATCGCCCTCATGGAAACCATGGCCGAGAACTCAAACCCCACGTTGCCTATGGTGCTGGACCACTTGCTGAAACCCTCGAAGGAGATGACGGCCCTGGTTGGTGTCGAGGGAGGAACCGCAGTCAGCCACTCGTTGAGGCGTACGGTTTCCGGAGATCTCGAAGGTATGTTCGATGCGCCGTCCACCGTGGCCTTCGACGCTGAAGCGCCGATGATGGTGATGGACACCTCCGCCCTGATCGGTGCGTCGGAGCAGGCCCTTTCGCTAGCGGCAGCATGTGGCGCCACATGGTTGGAAGCTGCCATCACAAATCCCGACGGCGGGAAGCGGCTCGTGGTGTACGACGAGGGGTGGCGGATGCTCGCCGATCCGTACATGTTGGCGAAGATGAGCGAGCAGTGGCGGCTGGCCAGAACCTATGGGATTGCGAACCTGCTGATTATGCACAAAGTCGCGGACCTCAACGAGATCGGGGACAGCACCAGTGGGCACCGGCAGAAAGCCCTTGGCCTGCTGACGGAGGCTGACACCAGGATCATTTACCGGCAGAAACATGACGCCATGCGCCTGACCAAGGAGGCGCTGGGCCTGACGGAAGCCGAATGCGAGCACGTCGAGAACCTTCCCAAGGGGGTCGGGCTCTGGAAGGTGGGGAACCGCTCCTTCATCGTTGCCAACCGAGTGACAACTGACGAACTGGCCATTTTCTCAACTGACGACAGGATGCTGTGAGAGGCCTAGGCAGCTCGCGGGCGGCGGGTGACAGTCCACTGGTGACCGCTTGCCTTGTTGCGGCGGCAGGTTACGTGTCTGTGTGTGCACTGGTTCAAGCTGCAGCGCACTTAGCAGGTTCTATGCGTTGCGGCAGCATGCCGCCGTCGCCCTTTAGCCCTGCGGCCGCCGTCGGACTTGTGATCAACAGGATGGAATGGATAGTGGTCCGCCCGGCCGACTGCGCAGTTGGCACTGAAAGTGTCTGGTGGGTTCTAGCCCCGACGCTGCTCCTATTTGGTGCGCTCGCCGTTGGTGTAGTGGTCGCCTGGCGGCGATGGAAGCAATCTGGCGGGTGGCTACGCCAGGACATCCTCAAACGTGACGGCGTTGCCCGCCGAGCCGAGGTTCTTCACGATTTCGGGGCGAGGGCTGTGCGCAAGAGAGGGAAGTTCACGCGCCCAGGAGTCGTCAACCCTACCGTGCAGGACCTGTCGTGGACGCTGGGCCGCTCCCGCGGCGTCACGATCCACGTGTCCACGGAGGAGTCATTGGTGATCCAAGGGGCACCGAGATCCGGCAAAGGTCTGTACGTGGTCATCAACGCCATTCTTGATGCGCCCGGGGCAGTGGTCACGACGTCGACGCGCGCAGATAACCTGGTGGTGACTTTGAAAGCCCGGGCGTCAGGCGGGCGACCTGTGACCGTCTTTGACCCGCAGGGCATGTCGGGACTTCCATCGTCGCTTCGCTGGTCGCCTGTCCGCGGGTGCGAGGATCCGGACATGGCTACCCGTCGTGCGCTGGTCATCACGGCGGACACCGAGATGAAGGGCGAGAACGCAGCGTGGCAGAAGCGCTCGCTGTTAGTCCTGCAGTGCCTGTTGCATGCCGCCGCGCTGTGCGGTGAGGGAGTGACGGCGTTTCGACGGTGGTCGTCCAGCCCGGTACTGGCGAGGGAAGCGCTCGAGGTGCTGGGCCGGCCCGGGGCGGCGCTGGGATGGCAGGCAGACTTGATGGGGATACTGGAAGACGATCCTCGGAACACGTCTAATTCGTGGATTGGGGTATCGGCGGCGGTGGCGCCACTGTCATCGCCGAAAGTGCTGGCCGCCCTGAATCCGCAGGACGAATCCGAAGAGTTCGATCCGAAGGCCTTCATCCGGGACCGGGGAACTCTTTATCTCATTGGCACCCGAGCTGGGGCAGCTGCCGCCGGGCCGTACCTGTCCGCACTGATCGACGACATCGACAACGCGGCAAGGGAGATGGCGTTCGTATCACCGGGAGGGAGATTGGAGCCGCCCCTTTCGTTGATCCTCGATGAAATCGCCAACCTGGCACCATGGCCCGGACTTCCTGTGGCGCTCTCTGACGGCGGTGGCATTGGCATCTCGACACTCGTGGTTTTGCAATCCTTATCCCAGGCCCGTTCCGGCTGGTCCATCGATGAGGCGGCCACGATCTGGGATTCCGCCATCATCAAGGTGATCTTTGGGGGCGGATCCGACGAACGGGACCTCCGTTCGCTGGCCGGATTGCTGGGGGAGCGGAGCCTTACACTGACCACGCGGTCATGGTCCTCGCAGGGCCGGCAGGACGGTGAGCAGATACGCGAGAGCCCGGTAATCGCTCTGGATGAGATTCGACGCCTGCCTGTTGGAACGGCCCTCATGCTCGGCCGACGAACCCGACCCATTCTGTTGGACCTTCTTGAGTGGCACAAGCGTAAGGACGCAGGGGAGTTGCGCCGCCTGAAAGCCGAGATGGAGCGCGAATTGGCGGACGGGCACAGGCAACGCCAACAGAAGAAGGAAGTGGCGCCGGATGCGCAGCCATGACGACACCGACCAGTTTGATGTGCCGTCCTCGGCTTCCTTTGGGGACGACGAGCTGACCGCACAGTTGTTCAGGTCCGCGTTTCCCATTCCCACTGGCCCCAAGAACGTGACCCGACGCTGGAGGGAGATGACGCCAGAGCAGTCGCAGGACGTCTGGGGGTCCCTTTTCACGTGGGTGACATGGCTTGTCGCCACCTATCAACTGACGACGTCAGTCGTTCCAGACTGTTGGTGGCGTCACTCCGAGATCGTGGCGGAGCTTTATGCCCTACAGCGCGCGGAGCTTTCCTCCTACACGGAGGACGACCCTGGATTCGGTCCGCTCGCCTTCCACGAAAGGCTCCCACACGCCGTCGAACGCCTGAGGACACACACCAGGACCGCAGGATGCGTTGGGCTGCAGGTGCACAAGGAGCCTTCACCGCGCGTCCTGGCTAATGACGATCCCGCGTTCACTGAGTGGCGTAAGGCTGCTCACCAGCTGGTTTCTGAATTCTGAGTCATGTCGCTCGTGTCAGTTGCAGCCATGAAGGGGTGTCTGCGCAGCAAAGGCTGCGGTCCAAGAAGCATGAAGGGTGGCTGTCGTGGCCGCTACATCCGAAGTTCCGTCCCCCATCCCGTCTGACCAGAGTTCCGTGCTGGCTGGACCGGGCGCTCGCCGTATGGCGCCTGAGGAGCGCGTTGCCGCCCTCATGGATGGTTTGCACTCAATCCTCGAGAATGCGGTTGAGTCACCCTCGCATTGGCAGGTTTTGCTTGATGCCTCCGCCAACTTGTGGCGCTACTCGGGCGGGAATGTTGCCTTGCTGATGATGCAGACGGCACAGCGGGGAACGGACGAGCCGACGTTAGTCGCGGGGTACAAGGAGTGGGAACGGCACGGCCGCACCGTCCTTCGTGGTGAGCACGCCCTCTGGGTCATTGCACCCAGGACTGCCCGCGTCCAACAGATGCTGCTGCCCGACGGTACGCGTCAGCGCATTCCCGTGCGCGACAAACTTCCCAGAGGTGCTGTCGATGAGGGAAAGAAGACGCTTATCACCGGTTGGCGCGGCCAAGCAGTATTCGACGTTTCCCAGACCCAGGGCGCTCCGCTGCTAGTTCCGAGACCCGTCAACTCCTCGGTGGAGGCGCCTCAGCTGTGGGAGTCATTGGCTGGAGTTGCTCGCTCACATGGGTTTTCGATCCAGGTCACGGATGCGCAGTACGGACTAACAAGCGGCTTCACAGATTTCGCTCAGCGTCAGGTGCAGGTGGGTGGGTGGTTGAACCCTGAAGAACGTATTGCCGTGCTGGCGCATGAGCTCGGGCATGTTCTTCTGCATGGTCCGGACGACAATGTAGGCAAGCTTTATGGCAGCAGTGTGGACCACCGTGGGCTTGCTGAAGTCGAAGCCGAATCGGTCGCCTACACGGTGCTGAAGGCACACGGGATTGACCGAGGTCCCCAATCAGCAAGCTACTTGTCCGGCTGGGCTGACGCCGTGATTGAGGCGGAGCATTCAGCCGTGGGAAGCGACTCCTCCCGCAGGCAGCCTGCTTCGCGTGTGGACATAGCGAAGTCCGTCCTTGGCCGCGTCACGGCAGCCGCCAAGCAAATCCTTGACGTGACTGATCCTCCGGGACTGGGTGGGAAAGTCCCTCCGGCTGAGGCCGCGCCGACGGTTAGTAACCCTGGATCCTACGCAGGACCGGAACAGCCGGTTGCACCGTCTCGTGGCTTGGAGATCTCGGGCCCATAGCCAGCCCACAAAGCGTTGGACGGGACCGCCCCGTCTGCGAAGGAAAGGACAGAAGATATGAGCACCAAGATTCCGATCAACATCGTCGGCAATCTCGTCGCCGACCCCGAGCTCACGTATGGTGAGTCCGGTGTCGCACACGCCAAGCTGCGGGTAGCTGTGAATCAACGGATCCAAGGAGCAGACGGAAACTGGCAGGATGGAGAGCCTGTCTTCCACAACGTCTCTGCGTTCCGGGCGCTCGCAGAGAATGCTTCGAACTCCTTGAAGAAGGGCGACCCCGTTACGGTGTCGGGTGAACTCGAGTTCCGTGCCTTCGAAAAGGACGGGGAGAAGCGCGAAGCGCGCCGGATTGTGGCTGAAACCATCGGTCCTGACCTGCGATGGGGCACGGCTTCGTACCATCGTTCGCCACGAGCGGCGGCCGGTCCCGACGCAGGGATGGGTGCTGGTCTGCAGGCAGCTCCTGAAGCAGCCCAACCCGCTTACAGCGTCGTTACGAAGGGGCCGGTGACCGTGCCCCCTTTAGGCGGGCCGGCGCGGAATGAGATTAGCCTCTGACTCGCGACGTCCGTGGGTCCAGCGTCCTGAGAACTAAAACAATGCGCCATGGCCTGGTCTTCTTGCGGGACCAGGCCATTACGTCATGCCTAGGTGCTGAGCTTCTGGATCCCGCTGTCCGTGCCCTCGTTTTCGCTGACGTAGATTGTCGTAGCGTCGTTCTGCTCCCGGACCATCCAGGTTCGACTAAAGCCTGCTACTGCCCTTCCACTCGTCCGGCTGCAGGCGCCTAATGCTCGAGGAGTGCGCCCACCCCATGTGGTACTTCCCGGAAGAATCCAGCCACTCAATGAGACCGTACTTGTGTGTCCACCCCACGGCTTTGCCAAAGATGCCGCCGACGTATACGAGTGGCCGGCCAAACTTTGGGAACTCTCGGATAGGTGCAGGATCATCTATTGGTCGACTTGCCTCAGCCTCCATGCGAGCAATCATGCGCTCAACATCTTCAGGGGAGCCGGACTTGATCACGAGGACAAGTATAGAACATATGTTCGAGTATGGACTGGTCAGAGTTCGGGTCAGGGTGAAGTGCCTGTTCGCCCGGTCGCCCCAAATGTCTGTGCGGATCCTCAGGAGCTGGGACTTGGATTTTGCACCGAAGTGTACGTACGTTGCATTCGGTGACCGCCGGGAAGGCTGCTCCTGTTCTGACATCCTGATTTGTCAGTCGGTATGGTGCAGCGCGGAACTCAAGGTAGAGCCGGCTGGCGCTCGCCGTCTCTTTCTGAGGGTCCGTCGGTGCCGGCAAATCGGATGCCGGCGCATCATCCGCCCGCCATCGCGGGACCTCCGCGACCAAGGCTACGGAGGTGACAGCCGTCGGTTGGTTCTGCGCCTGCTGTCTCCAGTCCAAGTCCACCTGCTGAAGGGGTGGTCCTTCTAAAGCCCGGACGACTCGGCAAACGCCACCACGATCAACGACTCGGCTCAGGACTGCCCGGGCCCGGCGCCGCCTCCCACGCTCAGGGGGTGTGCTCGTCCTTGACGAGGCAACAAACTTAGGACACACCACACCCAGCGGTCAACCGCAGGGCGGGTATTGTCGGCGCCGTTAGGTAGCGTTGAGTTCATGCGTGCCATCGATCTTGAGACTAGAGTCATTACCGCCGTGGATCAGATCCGTGCAGGCAAATCAGTCGAGCACGATTTCATCGAATGTAAGCGCGATTGGCCCAAGGAGAACAAGGCACGTCAGCTGGCTGCAAGCCTCAATCGGGCAGGCGGTGATCCGGTTATCTACATAATCGGCATCGATGAGGATTCCGGTGAGATTTTCGAGGTGGTGGGTACGGAGGTTGCCGACTGGTGGGGGCAAATCACTCCAAAGTTTGACCAGACGCCTCCCGAGATGGTTCGGCATATGCCTGTTCCAGTAGGCGACGGGGGAGAGCATGTTGTGGCAGTCGCATTCGCTTCTGACCGAGCACCGTACGTGGTGAAGACAGGAATTGGGAACCCCACCCTTGAGGTACCGATGCGCGAAGGTACCAGTACCAGGACGGCGAGACGTGATGAGCTACTTCGGTTGCTAATACCGGCAGTCAGGCTGCCCCAAGTCGTTGTGTTGAGTGCCACGATTAACAGCGAGTATTACCCTCCGTCATCATCTGCAAAAAGATCATCTGCAAAAAGCACTGAGGAGTTGAGTTGCTCTGGGCAAGTTCGCGTATACGTCGAACACAACGGCCAGGACCCTGTCACGATGCCTGCACACGGCATGAAGGGACGAGTAACGATCTTGAACGAGAAGTACGATCTCGATATCCGGCCTCCGATGGAGACGGCAAGCGTTCCAACAGGACCGGGCAGCTTTGGCTTCCAGAGGCCGCGTGACGGAGTCACTATCACCGGACCCCGTGCTGTGCCGCTCCAGGTGACGGTGAAGGGTATATCCCTCGCTCACAAGTTAGTACTCGTCTCCGCAGAGACCATGAACGTTGAGATCGAGCTGGAAGTGCTGCACTCCGTCAAGCCGCTGAAGATTGCGGCGGCTTTAGGTCGGGACGCCGAGAGCACTATGCATAGGGTTGCAGATCTGGACGACAATTTTGGCGGGCGCTTGACGGCCGGGAGCTGGCGTTTCCAGCACCCAGGGTTGTCCTCCGATGACTGAGAACCAGCGCCAGGCCGATGGAGGAGCTAGCTCTATCGAGTCCTGGGATGATCTGCCTGCCTGCACGTTCGATCCGGAGCGTGGCTTCAAGATGAATCCGAGCAGTACAGACACACTCCGTTGGTACTCTTACTTGAGTCGTTCCGATGGTGACGATGAAAGCTTGCTACAGTCCAGAAATGACGACTGACCTAACGGCTGAAGCAGACACACTCACCGATGCGTGCCGCACGACCTTCGGCGACGAGACTAGGTGGATCTCCGCAGACGGCTATCCCAACAGTCTGGCCCTGTGCATCATTGACTCCCTCTTCTCTACCGGGTCGCATTACACTAGCGTCATCAATGTAGTCGCCGAGTACTGTAAGTACCGAAGGAGCCAAGGCGGTGATCCGTACACGGACGGAACCCAGGAGCTACTGACTACCTTCGACGAAGTAGGCGACAGTGCTGGCTGGGCAAAACTCGTCAACAATCACAAGCCTGCTCACACGAAGCCTGGGGCGCTTTTGAAAGCTGAAGTCATCCACCGAGCCGCGAAGACTCTAAAGGCTCTCGACATCATGACGCTCACGGACCTTCGCCAGCGGCACGCTCAAGATGAAGATCTGACAGCAGTAAAGAAGAAGTGGTTGAAGCTTCCGAGCCAGTCGTCAGGAGTGACGTTCAACTACTTCCTCATCCTGGCCGGGTTCCAATCGGTGAAGCCCGACCGCATGGTGATCCGCTTCGTGGAAGAACATGCTGGCCTTCAGGGGAAGCTCACGCCCATGCAGACGGCCGAACTGATCAAGCAAGTAGCAAGGCTTTACCCGACCCAACCCAGAAGACTGGATCACATAATCTGGCGGCACGTTTCGGGTCGAGAGATCTTCCGTGAGGATGAGCTGAACTAGCGCACGCGATTGGTAGCCTTACGTGAGTTATCAGAACGAGCGTGGGGTGGGTCTTGAAGGTCTTTATTAGTTGGTCCAAGGAACGCAGTCTCAGGGTTGCGACTGCGCTGAATGAATGGCTTCCTCAGGTCATCAACCAAGTCGAACCTTGGATGAGTGCCGAGAGTATGGAGTCCGGAAGACCGTCAATCGCCCAGATCACGGAAGCGCTTGAAACAACGAATTTTGGCATCATCTGCGTAACTCCCGAAAACCAACACGAGACGTGGCTCAACTTCGAGGCTGGAGCACTGGCCAAGGCTGTTACATCAGCGAGTGCGAGGGCGATACCGCTCCTAGTCGGGTTCGGAAACTTTAGTGAGCTGGACGCGCCGCTCAGTAACTACCAAGCGCAGATGTCCACAAAGACCGATCTAAAGAAGATCGTGCACGCTCTGAATGCCGCGCTCGGAACAGATGCGCGCCCTGTTACTCAGCTCGAGACAGCCTTTGAAAAGTGGTGGCCCGATCTTGAGACTGAACTTGTCGCAGCGGAGAAGTGGACTATAGCGGAACCTAAGGCTATTCAAGATACCAGCGTTGATAAGCGCTTTGATCAGATCATTCAGGCCGTTAAGACGCTGCAGCGGCAAGTGGAAGAGCTTACGGAGACTGTCCGAACCCAGCCTGGGAGTAACGCAAAACGCGAGGCCTTGATTCGCATGCTGAATGAAGGGCAATTTACTGCATCCGGACTCCATGTTGTGGGAATCACTGACACAGAGCACGAGCAACTTCGGAAGATCTTGGCCGCCGCGGGCCATGATGCTTCTACTTTGATGCTGGGTGTGGACGGCATGGAGATAAAGACGCATGAACCGCCGTCCATGGCGACGCGTCTTGAAGTGCAGGACTTCATGAATGCGAGCCAACCCGGCATCGGGAAGATTTTATTTTCGACTTATGATTCCGATGAGAGTCCGAGCCACGATTAGCGCTTGCGTATTTGAAACCTTAAGAGACACGCGGCTTGCTGCCGTAGAACTTTCCAAATAGCTGCTCAAGTCAAACTCTTTCATTCACTGTCTATTATATCAATTATCGTATTGACAATAAATAGTAAAGGCTCATAATACGGCGCAGATAGTGATCGCATTAGGTGATCGCTTGCACCTATCCCCAGAAGGGGTGAGCCAAATGGGTTACAAGTCAATCCGCACCAGCGATATTAGCGGTGAAACCGTCGAGGATGATCAGGTCATCACCGTCGTTGTACGTAGCGTAGGAAAGCGGGACTGAACCGTCCCGGGAATCATGCCGCCTGTTTGTTGGCGGCGTCGTCGGGTAACGAGCCGGTTTGTAGATCATAATATGTCTGCTCATATTCCTCTGGCGTCTGGTGAT